>JBJMUB010000029.1:0-18575 GCA_045811385.1 Sphingomicrobium sp.
GTAAACGCGGATCCTGGATCAAGTCCGGGATGACGTCAGTCGAACAGTTTGGCGAAGCGCCGCTTTTCGCGCTTGCGCCAGGCGCCGCGGTGCCAGGCGTCGGACGCGAGCAGCGGAAGCACGCTGGTCGCCTCGGCGAACACCATCTGCTCCATCGCGGTCGAGACCTTGCCCCAGCTCGCCGCCTCCTGGAGCGTCGAGGAGGAACAGGCGCCGTCGCGGACGTCGGCGACGGTGATCTGCACCGCATATTTGTGAACCTCGACGTCCTCGTGGCCGAGGATCTCGGCGCAGACGACCGTGTCCTGGGTGAAGTTCTTCGGGACGCCGCCGCCGACCATCAGCAGGCCGGTGGTGCCGGCCTGGATCTTGATGTTGGTCAGCTCGCGGAAGTCGGCAATGCTGTCGAGCGTCATGTAATGGCCGCCGCGCTTCATGGCGTCGACCTGGTGCTTGACCAGGCCGAAGCCGGCTGACGAGTCGGTGAAGGCCGGGCAGAAGATCGGCACGTCATGCTCGTAGGCGAGCTGGACCAGGCTGCCGGGCTTCTTGGCATTGCCCTCGCTTAGCCACTTGCCCATCGCGCGGATGAACTCGCGGCTCGAATAGGGCCGCGGCTCCAGGCCATCGGCGATCTGGCCGATGGTGTAGTCGCAATCCTGCAGCTGCTCTTCGTCGATATAGGTGTCGTAGATGCGGTCGATGTAGAGCGAGCGCAGCGTATCATCGTCAGGAATTTCATTGGCTTGGTAGTGCTTGTGGCCAAGCGCTTCGAAGAAATCCATGTCGACAACGGTGGCCCCGGTGGCGACAATCGCATCGACCATGTTGGAGCGGACCAGCTCGGCATAGAGGTCCATGCAGCCGCCGGCCGAGGTCGAGCCGGCGATCACCAGGATGATCGAACAGGCCGGGTCCTCGAGCATCGTGTTATAGATTTTGGTCGCGCGGGCGAGGTCGCGGCTGGTGAAGCTCATCTTGCCCATCGAATCGATGATCGGGCGAGCATCGAAGCTGGTGATGTCGATATGCTCGATCTCGGTCGAGAGCAGCTCGGCCTTGCGGGTGTCGTTGATCCGCTCGGCGTCCTGAACCTTGTTCAGCGTGTCGGTGGTCATGCTAACCTCGTCATTCCCGCGGAAGCGGGAATCCCGCTTCTCGCAGCGCCAGAAAGAAACAAGCGGAATCCCCGCCGTCGCGGGGATGACGCAGCAAGTGTGGGCGAATTACAGAGCCTTGGAACGCTTACCGTTCGCCACTGCTCCATAAAGCGTCGCCATCGGCTCGTCGTCGACGATCTCGGTGCCGGTGACGCCGAAGCCGTTGAACCCGGTGCGCATTGCGCAGCCGTAGGCGCCGAGCATGCCGATCTCGATATAGTCGCCGGGCCTGACGTCGGCCGGAAGCTCGAACGGCCCCGCCATATGGTCGAGATCGTCGCAGGTCGGGCCGTAGAAGCTGAACGCCGTCGGCCGGGTGGTCGAATCGCGGTCGCGGATCAGCCGCACCGGATAGCGCCAGCCGACATGCGCGGCGTCGAACAGGGCGCCATAAGCGCCGTCGTTGATGTACAGCTCGCTGCCGCGACGCTTTTCGACGCGGACCAGGACGCTGGCATATTCGGCGCACAGCGCCCGGCCCGGCTCGCACCACAGCTCGGCAGAGTAGCTGATCGGAAGCGCCTCGAACCCGGCGTGGATCACCGCGAAATAGGTTTCGAGCGCCGGCGGCTCCATCCCAGGGTAGACCGACGGGAAGCCGCCGCCGACGTCGACGATGTCGACCGTCACCGCGGCCTCGACGATCGCGTCGCGGACCCGGCTGAGAGCCTCGGCATAGGCGGCCGGGCTCATCGCCTGGCTGCCGACGTGAAAACAGATGCCGAGAGCATCGGATGCCTGGCGCGAAGCGATGAGAAGCTGCTTTATTTCAGCTGGTTCCGCACCGAACTTGGCGCCGAGGCTGAGCCTGGCGTGGCCGTTGTCGACGCTGATCCGGACGAGCAGGTTGAGGTCGGCCGCGGCAACGCCGTCGGTCGATGTCGCGCGGACGATCTTTTCGAGCTCGTCCATCGTGTCGAGCGAAAAGGTCTTCACGCCATGGTCAAAATAAGCCTCGGCGACCACTTCCTCGGCCTTGACCGGGTGCATGAAGCACTGGATGGCATCAGGAAGCGTCTCGGCGATCATCCGCACCTCGCCGATCGACGCCACGTCGTAGTGAGTGACGCCCGCGTCCCACAGGATCTGGAGCAGCTCGGCCGACGGATTCGCCTTGACCGCATAGAGTGACCGGCCGGGGAACTTCTCGACGAAGAAACGGGCGGCACGGTGCGCCGCGTGCGGGCGCAGCAACGTGACCGGCTGGACCGGGCGCTGCGTGGCGATAGCGGCAGCCCCCCGGCTGCCGGTCGGGGCGGCGGCTAGCCCCAGCGCGCGATGTTGGTGGTGCAATTCAAGGGACCTCCAACTGGATAGTTCGACACGACAGCTGCCTTGCGGTTGGAAGTCCCATGGGGCAGCGGGGCGCGATATATGGGTGGGGGTCCCGGGGCGCAAGAATTTTTGACCCTTGCAGACCATTTTGGGGAACGTTTGTCGTCAAACTGCAACGGTTGACCGAAAGGGGAGCGTAATCAAACAGTTAAGTCAAAAAGACGTCGCTTCCGCGTCGGACAGGATCGCCGGCCTGGTCGAGCGTACGCCGCTGATCGAGAGCGAAATCGGCGGCATCCGCGTCTGGCTCAAATGCGAGTGCCTGCAGACCGGCGGGGCGTTCAAGCTGCGCGGGGCGACCAATCGGCTGCTCCAGCTCTCGCCTCAGGAGCGGGAACGCGGAGTCGTCGCTTTTTCCTCGGGGAATCATGCCCGGGGCGTGGCGATTGCCGCCAGACGGCTGGGAATCCGCGCAGTGACCGTCATGCCGGCGGACGCGCCCAAGGTAAAGGTCGAAGGGACGGCCGCGGAAGGCGCGGAAATCGTCTTCTACGACCGGATGACCGAAAGCCGCGAAGTGATTGCCGCGCGGCTCGCCGGCGAGAGCGGAGCGACGGTGGTCCCGAGCTTCGACGACCCGGCGATTGTCGCCGGCCAAGGTACCGCAGGGCTGGAGATCGTCGAGCAGCTCGGCCGTGCGCCGCGGCGGATCGTCATTCCCTGCGGTGGCGGCGGGCTGGCATCGGGCATCGCGCTGGCGGTGCCGGAGGCCGACATCCTTGTGGTTGAGCCCGACGGGTGGGACGACATGGCGCATTCGCTCGAGCGGGGTGAGATCGTCCCGGTGGCCCCGGATCCCCCGCCGACGATCTGCGACGCGATCCAGACCCTGCGTGTCGCTGAGCTCACGTTGAACATCCTTCGCGGCCGGGACGCCAAGGCCGTCTCGGTCAGCGATCCAGAGGTGGAGGCAGCTATCCGTTTCGCGTGGGACAAGCACGGCCTGGTGGTCGAGCCCGGCGGGGCTGCCGCGCTCGCCGCGTTGCTGGCCGGCAAAGCCGAGCCTCAGGAGGGTACGGTGGTGGTGGTATCGGGAGGAAATGTGGATCCGGCGCTCCACGCGCGGATCGTCGGGGCTTAAGCGGCGGCGCCGCGCGTCTTGTACTCGCCCGGCTCGACGTGGACCGGGCTGGAGCGCTCGACGGCCCGGGTCAGCTCCTCGAGCTCGGCTGCGAGGGTCTTCAACTCGCCGATCAGGAAACGGCGCTCGCCCTCTGCCACATGCTCCGACGCCTCGATCAAGGTCTCGAGCATCATCGCGATGCACGGCAGGATCGTCTCCTCGATCCGCTCGAACGCCTCTTCGAGGCGCACCTGTTGCTCGGCACCTGGCATGCGCGGCACATTGGGCCGAACTCGGTTAAGCCTTAATGAAAATGGGGACCGCGATGAGCGATTTTACGTCCGGCGCGATGGCCCTGGCGATGGTCGTCGCGTTCCTTCTCGCCGCGGCCGGAGTGAAGCTTGCCCTGAAGCGCGAGACTCGCACCCGCGGCGTCCTGATGATCGCCGCCGCGGCGGTCCTGATTATGAACGTGACGATCGCGACGGTGTAGGCGGCTTGATCGGGTCGGTCGCGAGCCGCATGTCGAGATAGTCGTCGACCGACTTCATCATCAGGTCGAGCTCGTTGGCGAAGAAATGGTTCGCTCCGGGGATGAGCTCGTGGTGGATGGTGATGTGCCGCTGGGTGCGCAGCTTGTCGACCAGCTTTTGAACCGCGCTCGGCGTAACGACCTCGTCTGCCTCGCCCTGGACGATGATCCCCGACGAGGGGCAGGGAGCGAGGAAGCTGAAATCGTACATATTGGCCGGCGGAGCGATCGAGATGAAGCCGCGGATCTCGGGGCGCCGCATCAGGAGCTGCATTCCGATCCAGGCGCCGAAACTGACTCCGGCGACCCAGGTCGTCTCGGCTTCGGGGTGAATCGACTGGACCCAGTCGAGCGCCGACGCCGCGTCGGACAGCTCGCCGATCCCGTTGTCGAACACGCCCTGGCTCTTGCCGACGCCGCGGAAGTTGAAGCGCAACGTCGCGAAGCCGCGGCGGACGAAGGTTTGATAGAGCAATTGCACGATCTTGTTGTTCATCGTGCCGCCGGCCTGCGGGTGCGAATGCAGGATCAGGGCGACCGGTGCGCGAGGCCGCGTGCCGGGATGGAATCGGCCTTCGAGACGGCCCTCGGGGCCGGGAAAAATGACTTCGGGCATTGAAGCTCGCTATAGGGTGTGGCGCGGACGGGCTGGGCCTATATAGGCGGCAGCCGGACAAGCGCAATCATCGGCGGCAAACGGGCATTTTTGGACGCATGACGACACGCATTTATCTCGACCACGCGGCGACCACCCCGGTGATTCCCGAGGCTCGAGCCGCGGTCGAGCGCGGCTTCGCGGCCTGGGCCAATCCGAGCTCGCCCCATGCCGACGGACGAGCCGCGCATGCACTTCTCGAAGAGGCCCGAAGGACGATCGCCGACTGTCTCGGCTGGCGTCATGACGTCATCTTCACCTCCGGGGCGAGCGAGGCGATCGAGATTGCGGCGAGCCGGGCCAAGCTGCCGGGCCGGGCGCATGGCGCGACCGAACATGCGATCGTTCCGCATGCGATGGGAAAGGGCTCGGCGGTTGTGCCGGTGGAGGCGAACGGCCTGATCGACAAAGCGGCGCTGGAGGCCGTCCTCGCCCAGGGACCCGCGCTGGTCGCGATCCAGCACGTCAACAATGAGACTGGGGTGATCCAGCCGCTCGACCAGATCGCCGAGACGATCCGCGCGGCGGGTTCGCTGCTGCTGTCCGATTGCGCGCAGAGCGCCGGCAAGGTGCCGCTCCCCGACGCCGATTTTATCGCCGCCTGCGCGCACAAGCTCGGCGGTCCGCCGGGCATCGGCGTGTTGCTGGTGAAGGATCTGGCGACGCTCGAAGCCGTCGGCGGGCAGGAGCGGGGCTATAGGCGCGGCACCCAGGACATGCCGGCGGCGCTGGGGTTTGGTGCGGCGCTGGCTGCCCGGCTCTACGACATAGACCGGCTCGAACGGCTGCGCGCCCGCCTCGACGACGGCGTCAAGGCCGCGGGCGGGATCGTGATCGGCGAGGGTTCGCCGCGCGTCCCCACCATCGGTGCGGTGGCCTTGCCGGGAAGCGCCAGCTCGTCGCTGCTGATCCAGTTCGACCTTGCCGGGATCGCCGTATCGGCCGGGAGCGCCTGTTCGTCGGGCAAGATGAAGGCGAGCGAGGTCCTTGCGGCGATGGGCGTGCCGGAGGAGGTCGCGGGCGGCTTCATCCGAGTCAGCTTCGGACCAAGCACCAGCGAAGCCGAGGTCGACCGCTTCCTCGGCGAATGGCGCCGGATCGCGGAGCGGGCATCCGCGCAGGCGGCATGATCTATCTCGACTATCAGGCGACGACGCCGGTCGCGCCCGAGGTTGCGCAGGCAATGCGTCCGTGGATCGAGGACAAGTTCGCCAATCCCCATTCGCCGTCGCGCTGGGGCCGCGAGGCGGCGGCCGCGATCGAGGTGGCCCGGGGCCAGGTCGAGCGCGCGATCGGGCTCGATGGCGGAAGCGTCGCCTTCACCGGCAGCGCGACCGAAGCGCTCAACTGGGCGCTTAAGGGCGCGCTCGAAAACGCGCCGAAGGGCCGCAATCGGATCATCACCGCCGCGACCGAACATGCCGCGGTGCTCGACACGTGCGAGTGGCTGGCCGGGCAGGGGACCGACCTGACGCTGCTTCCGGTTGGCCCTGACGGCCTGATCGATCTGGCCGACCTCGAGCGCGAGCTCGACGAGCGGGTCGCGCTCGTCGCGGTCATGCTGGCGAACAATGAGATTGGCGTCATCCAGCCGATCGGCGAGATCGCCCGCCTAACGCGATCGTGCGGAGCGCTGATGCTGTGCGATGCGGTCCAGGGGCTCGGCCGGCTATCGATTCCCGACGGGCCCGACTTCGTCGCGGTGTCGGCCCACAAGATCCACGGCCCGAAGGCGATCGGCGCTTTGTGGATGCGCAACGGGGCCGAGCCCGCGCCCTTGATCCACGGCGGGGGGCAGGAACGGGGACTGCGCTCGGGAACCGTGTCGCCGGCGCTGTGCGTCGGGTTCGGCGTGGCGGCCAGGCTCGCCGACGAACGCCGCGGTACGGACCATGAGCAGGTCGAGCGGCTGTGGAACGCCGCGCGATCGACGCTGGGCGACCGCTGGACGATCAACGGCAGCGTCGAGCAACGCTACCGCGGCAACGTCAACATTCGCCGCGCGGGCGTTGATGCAGCGCGCTTGATCGCCGATCTGCGCGACATCGCCTTGTCGCTCGGAAGCGCCTGCGCGAGCGGCTCGGGTCGGCCCAGCCACGTGCTGCGCGCAATTGGGCTGAGTGGCCGCGAGGCGCGCTCCTCGATCCGGATCGGGTTCGGCCGCTATACGGGCGAGGATGAATTGATCGACGCCCTGACCCGCATCGACGCCGCCGCCCGCGCGCAGGAGAATCTCGCGGCGTGACGCTGGTGCGGTTTTTCCGGGCGGACGGGACCCTCGACAAGGAAGTCGACGCGGGGCCGGGCCAGCGGCTGCTCGACGTCGCCTGGGCCGAGCGCCAGCCGCTCGAAGGCGCGTGCGAGGGCGTGATGGCCTGTTCGACCTGCCATGTGATCGTCGATGCGGCCGATTTCGAGAAATTGCCGCCGGCAACCGAGGAAGAGGAGGATCTGCTCGACCTCGCGGCGCACGCGACCCGCACGTCGCGGCTCGCCTGCCAGATCATCCTCACCGAGAATCTGAAACGCCTCGACGTCCGCATCCCGCCCGGCGCAATGAACTGGATGGGGCGCTAGTTGCCGGCCGGGAGGCCGTTGCCGACGCGCTCGTCTGGAACGTCCTGACCGGGCTTTGCTTTGCGGCCGATCGAAGCCTGACGAACCGACTCCAGCTGCGCCAGGCTGACCTGGCCGGCGCGCGCCGTGTCGAGGAGCTGGAAGCGCCGGCCAGCCGCCAGCCGGAATTCCGCCAGCGACACGCCGCGGTTATAATCCGTATCCGCTGCAGCGACCGGCTCGGGAATATTGAGCAGGGCGTAGCGCGCGCCGCCCTGAAGCGCTCCGCCGGTGCCCATCAGCACGTCGAAGCCGAGCGTACGCCCCTGTTTCGGCCGAGCGGCGCCGGGCGCCGGCATGGTCCGAGCGGTGACCTGAATCTCCGGAGCGATCTCGAGTTCGTAATGGTCGAGCTCGACGGGATCGATCTCCCCATTATGATCGGAGTCGAGCGAGGCGAAGAAGCGCTCGGCATCGGCCTGCATTTCGGTTGCGCTCAAGGCGCCGTCGCCGTTCCGGTCGGCGCCCTGGAACCACATGCGCAGCGTGTCGTCCGCCGCGGTCCGGGCACGGAACGGCTCGCCCATCGGGCTGATGAACGGCGCCCAGGCGCGCCCCTTCACGAGAATCGCGTCCGGCGGCTGAGCAGCGGCGGCAAGCAGGGGGAGAAGCACAGCAGCGACAGTCATGCGCAAGGTCCCGGGGTTGAGCGTCTCGCGTTCGGATCAGAGGCGTGAACCGCCGCTGAAGACGCGTCAGCCGCCGCTATCGGCGTTGGGGTCCATCACCGGCCGGTCGAAATCGCGCCGTTCGCGCGGGCTGATATCCGGGCGCAGCCCCTGAAGGACATCGAGGGTCAGCATGCCGCGATTCAGCACGTCGAGCGCGCCGAACCTTTTGCCCGCCGCGGCCTGGAATTCGACGAGCGAGACGCCACGGTTGAAATTCGAATCGGCGGCCGCGACCGGCTCGGACAGCGCGAGCAGGCCGAGCGCCCGGCGGTTCTGCGGAGCGATCTGGGTCTCGTAGCGGGTGATCTCGTCGGGATCGATCTCCCCGTCGTGGTTGACGTCGAGCGATCCGAAAAAGCGTTCGGCGTCTTTCTCGATCTCGTCCCGGACGAGCATTCCGTCGCGGTTGCGGTCGGCCTGACGGAACCAGTCGGCGAGGGCGTCGCCGCCGCGCTGGGCGGTGAACGGCTCGCCCATCGGGCTGACGAACAACCGCCGGACGTGGCGCGAGACGATCGGCGACGGAACGGCGGCGCTGGCAGTCGCCGGCGGTGCGGCTGCGCCAAGAGCGAGGAAGAGGATGGAAAGCAGCATCGCGGTGGGCCTAAGATCTGCGGGGTAGGGCGCTGATCCTATCGCCGAGGTGGACGAAGAATGAAAGATGGCGAGTCGCGCCATCGGCTTGCGCGACGCGCCCGGGTCGACCATATGCCCGCTCGGAAGTCGGCGGACGGCGCTGTCGCCAACCTGGTCAGGTCGGGAAGGAAGCAGCCACAACGATTTTGTGCCGGGTCGTCGGCTTCCACCGGCCTTCGCTGAAGCTACCGCCGGCAAGCCGGCCAAAGATTCAGCGTGGCCGCCCGCCGAACCCTTGGCGTAGGTGGGCTATCGCTCCTACAGCAGCAGTAATGGACGACCCCGAATCGCCGGGCCTTGGGCTCGATCTTCCCGAGCAGCCGCCTCCCACTACCGGCGCGTCGCCGTACCGCGTCCTCGCCCGCAAATATCGGCCGCAGACCTTCGCCGAGCTGATCGGCCAGGATGCGATGGTCCAGACTCTGGCCAACGCGATCGGGCGCGGCCGAATCGCCCATGCCTTCCTGCTCACCGGAGTGCGCGGGGTCGGCAAGACCTCGACCGCGCGGCTCATCGCCAAGGCGCTCAACTGCATCGGCCCGGACGGGCAGGGCGGTCCGACGATAACTCCGTGCAACGTGTGCGAGCCGTGCCGGGCGATCAGCGAAGGGCGGCATATCGACGTGATCGAGATGGACGCGGCGAGCCATACCGGCATCGATGACATCCGCGAGATCATCGACGCGGTCCGCTACGCGTCGGTCAGCGCGCGCTACAAAATCTATATCATCGACGAAGTTCACATGCTTTCGAAGAGTGCTTTCAATGCGTTGCTGAAGACTCTTGAGGAACCGCCCGAGCATGTGAAGTTCCTGTTCGCGACCACCGAGGTCAATAAGGTGCCGGTGACGGTGCTGTCGCGCTGCCAGCGCTTCGATTTGCGGCGGATCCCGGCCGAAAAGCTCGCCGCGCACTTCGCCGAGGTGTCGAACGCGGAAGGGGTCGAGGTCGAGCCCGAAGCGGTCGGGATGATCGCCAAAGCCGCCGAAGGTTCGGCTCGCGACGGCCTGTCGATCCTCGACCAGGCCATCGCCCACGGCGCCGGCACCGTCACTTCCGAGCAAGTCCGCGACATGCTCGGACTGGCAGACCGCGGCCGGATCCGGCGCTTGCTCCAGCTGGTTCTCGGTGGCGACGCGACGACCGCTCTGGCGGAGCTCGATGAGGCGCACGAACTGGGAATCGACCCGACCCAGTTGCTGCGCGGGTTGATGGAAAGCCTGCATGCCGCGACCAGGGCCAAGGCCGGCGCTCCGGGCGATGCACTGCAATCGGCCGAAGAGCGCGACACCGCTGCGGACATGGCGGGCAAGCTGTCGTGGGGAGCGATCCACCGCCTGTGGCAGATGCTGCTGAAGGGCCTGCAGGACGTGCAGGAGGCGCCAGACCCGCGCGAAGCGGCGGACATGGCGCTGCTTCGGCTGATCCACGCCGCCGACCTGCCCGATCCCGCCAGCCTGATCGCGAAATTGAGCGGCGCCGCCACTGCGACGGTCGCCGCTACCTCCCCCTCCGGTAAAAGCGGCGGTCCGTCGAGTCAGCTTCCGGCCGATTTCAGCGGCCTGGTCAAACTGCTCCGCGACTGTGGCAAGCAGATCATCGCCCAGCAGCTCCACGACCAGGTCGGCATCGTCCGCTATGCGCCGCCGGAGCTGGTCCTGAAGCCGATGCGCCCGCTGGGCGGCGATTGGCCGCGCGAGCTGGCCGGTCAGTTGAAGGCGGTCACCGGGACGAGCTGGCAGGTCGCCCTGTCCGACGAGGCCGGCGAGCCGAGCCTGCTCGACCAGGAGAAAATCGCCGAGGAGCGCGTTCGCGCCGATGTGCTGGCCGATCCCAATGTCCAGGCGGTGATGGACGCCTTCCCCGACGCAGCGCTAGAAAGCTTCGATGGAACGAGAGGCCAATAAGATGCCCAACCCCGATCTCAACGAAATCCTGCAGATGGCGCAGAATGCCCAGGCCGAGCTGCAGAAGGCTCAGGACAATCTCGAAACGGTCGAGGTCGAGGGCGCGGCCGGCGGCGGCATGGTCAAGGTCCGCGCCACCGCCAAGGGGCGGGTGATCGGAGTCGACATCGACCAGAGCCTGCTTGCCGCGTCGGAGAAGTCGATGCTCGAGGACCTGGTTGCGGCCGCGTTCAACGACGCCAAGGCCAAGGCGGACGCTGCCGCCGCCGAGGAATTGAGCAAGATGACCAGCACCTTGCCCCTTCCGCCGGGATTCAAGCTGCCCTTCTAAGGGCTTGTGCGAAGCGCCGTTTGAGTCATGATGCGCTCGCCTTCGGGGAGGCGCTGATGGGCACGCTCGGCGCAATGCAGGATTTCCCGCTCCGCATCATGCGGCTGTTGGACCATGCGGAGCGCGAGCATCACAACCGCGAGATCGTTGCCGGCCGCGCCGACGGGACCACCTACCGCACCAACTGGAAACGGCTCGCGCACGACGCGCGGCGCATGGGTCAAGCGCTCGAGCGGCTCGGAATCGAGCCTGGGGACCGGGTCGCGACGCTGGCGATGAACCACGATCGCCACCTGACGTCATGGTTCGGAGCGGTTGGGATGGGCGGGGTCATCCACACCCTCAACCCGCGACTGTTCGACGATCAGCAGGTCTACATCGTCAATCACGCCGAGGATCGCGTGCTGCTTTACGATCGCCAGTTCGCGCCGGTGATCGAGCGGCTCAAGCCGCAACTGACTTCGGTCGAGCAGTTCATCTGCTTCGAGGACGCTTTCGACGACTGGCTCGCGGCGGAGGACGGCGACTTTTCCTGGCATGAAGGGGACGAGCGCGACGCGTGCGGGCTGTGCTACACCAGTGGCACCACAGGGAACCCGAAAGGGGTGCTGTACGAGCATCGGTCGTCTGTGCTTCACGCAATGTCGATCCTCGCGCCCGACGTGTTCAACTTCACCAACCGCTCGGTCGTGTTGCCGGTCGTCCCGATGTTCCACGCCAACAGCTGGTGCCTGCCCTATGCGGCGGCGATTACCGGGCTCAAGCTGGTCATCTGCGCCGACAATAATCCCGAGCGGCTGTGCCGGATGTTCGAAGAGGAGGGCGTGACCCATTCGGCCGGAGTCCCGACCGTGTGGCTGAGCATGATCGACCATGTCGAACGGACCGGGGCCGGCCTCGGCAAGCTGCAAATGATCATCTGCGGCGGGTCGTCGGCGCCGCCGGCGACGATCCGCTGGTTCAAGGACCGCGGAATCCGGGTCAACCACCTCTGGGGAATGACCGAAATGTCGCCGATCGGCACGGTCGCCGCGCTGCCGCCGGAGTGGGACGAGATGAGCGAGGCCGAGCAGATGGCCTTTGCGTCGCGGCCCGGCCGGTCGATGTTCGGAGTGGAGCTGAGGACGGTCGACGACGACGGGAACGTGCTGCCGCGCGACGGCACCAGCTCGGGCCGGCTGCAGACCCGCGGGCCGGCGGTGGTCAAACGCTATTTCAAGGCCGCGGAGGATTGCGTCGACGCCGAGCAATGGTTCGACACCGGCGACGTCGCCACGATCCATCCCGACGGCTCGATCCAGATCACCGACCGCGCCAAGGACGTGATCAAGTCGGGCGGCGAGTGGATCAGCTCGATCGAGCTCGAAAATGCCGCGGTCGGCTGTCCCGGGGTGGCCGAGGCGGCGGCGATCGGCATTCCGCATCCCAAGTGGGACGAGCGCCCGCTGCTGCTCGTCGTCCGCGCCAACGGCTCGCAGGTCGACGCGGACGACATCCTCAGCCAGCTTGCCAGGCACGTGTCCAAGTGGTGGTTGCCCGACGCGATCGAGTTCGTCGAGGAACTGCCGCATACCGCGACCGGCAAGCTCAGCAAGAAGGACCTGCGCGACCGCTATCGCGACTATCGTTTCGCAGATGCCGCGGCGATGGTCGGCCGCGACTAACTGCCGTCATTGCGAGCGTAGCGAAGCAATCCAGCGGCGCTCTGGATTGCCGCGTCGCCTGCGGCTCCTCGCAATGACGGGAAGGGTGGAAATCCACGCTCCGCTGCCCTAACTGACCGCGGACTTTCCAATCCCGATCAAAGGACGCTCGCGACCCCATGGCCGCCCAATATGCTTTTGTCATGAA
The DNA here is from genome assembly GCA_045811385.1 of Sphingomicrobium sp. GTDB lineage: Bacteria > Pseudomonadota > Alphaproteobacteria > Sphingomonadales > Sphingomonadaceae > Sphingomicrobium. The sequence goes on from JBJMUB010000029.1 coordinate 12,758, forward strand.
GGACATGACCAAGTCCTTCCCCGGCGCTCAGAAGCCGGTGCTCAACCACATCAACCTGCAATTCTACCACGGCGCCAAGATCGGCATCGTCGGCCCGAACGGGGCCGGCAAGTCGACGCTGATGAAAATCATGGCCGGCATCGACAAGGACTTCCAGGGTGAGGCCTGGCCGGGCGAGAACATCACCGTCGGTTACCTGCCGCAGGAGCCGCAGCTCGACCCTAGCAAGACCGTGCTCGAGAACGTCAAGGACGGCGCGCGCGAGGTCGCCGACATGGTCGACCGCTTCAACGCCATCTCGGCCGAGATGGGCGATCCCAGGGATGACACCGACTTCGACGCGCTGATGGAGGAGATGGGCGAGCTCCAGGGCAAGATCGACGCGGTCGACGGCTGGACTCTCGACAACCAGCTCGAGGTCGCGATGGAGGCGCTGCGCTGCCCGCCTTCCGACTGGTCGGTCGAGAGCCTGTCGGGCGGCGAAAAGCGACGGATCGCGCTAACCCGGCTGCTGATCCAGAAACCGTCGATCCTGCTGCTCGACGAGCCCACCAACCACCTCGACGCCGAGAGCGTCCAGTGGCTCGAAAACCACCTCAAGGAATATGCCGGCGCGGTGCTGATGATCACCCACGACCGCTATTTCCTCGATAATGTGGTGAGCTGGATCCTCGAATTGGATCGCGGCAAATACTTCCCCTACGAAGGCAATTATTCGACCTACCTCGAGAAGAAGGCCAAGCGGCTCGAGCAGGAGGAGCGCGAGGACAAGGGCCGCCAGACCGCGATCCGCCACGAGCTCGAATGGATCCGCCAGGGCGCCAAGGCGCGCCAGACCAAGTCCAAGGCGCGCATCGCCAAGTTCGACCAGCTCGTCGCCGCCCAGGAAAAATACGTCCCAGGCAAGGCCGAGATCCTCATCCAGGTCCCCGAGCGGCTCGGCGGCAAGGTCATCGAGGCCAAGGGCCTGACCAAGGCCTATGACGACAAGGTGCTGTTCGAGAATCTGTCGTTCACTCTGCCGCCGGGCGGGATCGTCGGGGTGATCGGCCCCAACGGCGCCGGCAAGTCGACCCTGTTCAAGATCATCACCGGGCAGGAGAAGCCGGATTCAGGCGAGGTCGACATCGGACCGACCGTTCACTTGGGCTACGTCGACCAGAGCCGCGACCATCTCGACGGGTCGAAGAACGTGTGGGAGGAGATCTCCGACGGGCTCGACTACATGAAGGTCAACGGCCACGACCAGTCGACCCGCGCCTATGTCGGGGCGTTCAACTTCAAGGGCCAGGATCAGCAGAAGAACGTCGGCAAGCTGTCGGGCGGCGAGCGCAACCGCGTCAACATCGCCAAGATGCTCAAGCGCGGCGGCAACGTGCTGCTGCTCGACGAGCCGACCAACGACCTCGACGTCGAGACCCTCGGAGCACTCGAGGAAGCGATCGAGAATTTCGCCGGCTGCGCGGTGATCATCAGTCACGACCGGTTCTTTTTGGACCGCCTCGCGACCCACATCCTCGCCTTCGAAGGCGACGCCCAAGTCGAATGGTTCGAGGGCAATTTCGAAGCGTACGAAGAGGACAAGGTCCGGCGACTCGGCGAGGAAGCGACACGGCCGCACCGGATGACGTATCGAAAGCTGACGCGGTAGCGGCGTGGCGGAACCGGTCTTCTTCCCCAGCGAAGCCGACTTCCGCCGCTGGCTTGAGGCCAATCACGCGACCGCGCCGGAGCTGCTCGTCGGCTTCTGGAAGAAGGGCAGGGGAAAGCCGTCGATCGATTGGCCGCAGGCGCGGGACCAAGCGCTGTGCTTCGGGTGGATCGACGGCATTCGCAAATCGCTCGGCGAGGACGCTTACACTATCCGCTTCACCCCGCGGCGCAAGGGGAGCATCTGGAGCAAGGTCAATGTCGAGCGGTTCGCGGCGCTCAAGGCGGCGGGGCTGATGACGGCAGCGGGCGAGCGGGCGTACGAGGAGAACAAGGCGAAGAGCGGGCTCTATGCGTACGAACGCGAGCTGGCGAAGCTGGCGCCGGCCGAAGAGAGGGCGTTCAGGAAGAACAAAGCGGCGTGGGCCGACTGGGAGCGGCGGCCGCCCGGCTATCGCAAGACCGTGCTTCACTGGGTGACCAGCGCCAAGAAGCCCGAGACCCGAGCCAAGCGGCTGGCGACGCTCATCGACTGTTGTGCCGCCGGCGAGAAGATTCCCGGCTACGACATCGGCCGCAAGAAGGCGTGATCAGGGTCGTCGCCGAGCTTTGGCTATGGAGCGGCGGAAGCTGGCATTTCATCACGATTCCCGAAGAGAATGCGGTCGAAATCCGGGCGCACAGCCTGCTCAACCGCGGCGGGTTCGGGTCGGTCAAGGTCGAGGCGAGCATAAACGGTGTCGCCTGGCGCACGTCGGTCTTCCCGCAGAAGTCGGGCGGCTATCTGCTGCCTGTCAAGAAAGAAGTGCGCTGCACGGCCGGGATCGCGGCCGGCGACGAAGTCACGCTCGAGCTGGAGCTGCTGTAACTTAGCGGTCGTTGTCGGCGCGGAGCGTCGCTGCGGCCTGCTCGAACCCGTCAGCCATCTGCTTGAGCACGATATTGCTTTCCCGGGTGTACAGCGCGCCGGCCAGGCGGCGGCAGCGCGCGGCCTGCTCGGACAAAGCGTCGCTCTGCTCCTCGGTCACGTCGATCAGCAGATTGACGGCGCCGCTCAGCGAGCCGTCCGCCGAGAACACCGGGGTCGGGTAGGGGCGGAAGGCGACCCGGCTGCCGTCGGGGCGCTCGGCGATCGCCACGGCGTCGCGGATGGTCCGTTTCTCGCGAATTGCCGTCGCCATCGGACATTGGTCATGGGGAAGGAATTCGCCGGTGGTGGTGTAGATCTTCCACGTCACGCACCAACGGTCGCTGCCGAGGCACGGCTCGCGGCCGGCGAATTCGACGCAGGCGCGGTTCCAGTAGGTCACCGACCCCTCGGCGTCTGTCATGTACAGGGGCACGGGGATCTCATCGAACACGGAGCGATCGCCGGCGCCCGACGACAGGGCGTCCGCCGCGGTTGCGACAATCTGTTCCGGGTCGTTCTGAACGAGCATGGTGGGGAGCGGGCCTAATCCAGGTTAACGGGCAGAACCGGCGGCGCTGCCGCTTGTTCCATCGCGGGACGAATGCCCGGGTCACTGTGTCCGCCGCACAACAGTCAAACCGTGCGCCCAAAGATGCGCGGCTCAGCGGAGGCGCTTGACCAGCAGGCGACCGTCGTCGCCGGCCTTGACCTCGAAATTGGGTACCGCCTTGATCAGCTCCGACAGCCGGGTGAAGCCGTAATTGCGGGCGGCGAAGCTCGACACCGCCTTGGCGCGCTGACCGAGCTCCGAAAGCGGAGTGAAGCCTTCGTCGTCGCGCTTCGACGCTTTGTAGGCCGAGCCGAGCACCTGGAGCAGCTCGGGATCGACGGGGCGCTGGCCCTTGGCCGTTGCCGGTTGTTCGAGCCGTTCTTCGTCGGCGAGTCCGAGCGCGCCGAGGTCGAAAAAGCGGGTGCACGCCTCCTTGAACGGAGCCGGCGTTTTCTGCGTCCCGAAGCCGTAGACCGGCAGACCTTCCTCGCGGATACGCTGGACCAACGGCAGGAAATCGCTGTCCGACGACATGATCCCGAAGCCGTCGACGTGGCCTCGGTAGAGCAGGTCCATGGCATCGATCGTCATGCGCATGTCGGTCACGCTCTTGCCCTTGACGACGTCGAACTGCTGGACCGGGATGATCGAATGGCTCCCGGTCAGATTGCCCCAGCCCTTGAGGCTCGCCTTGGCCCAGTTGCCGTAAGCGCGGCGGATGTTGATCGTTCCCAACTCGGCCAGCACGAGCAGCGCGTCGTCGAGATGATCCGGGCTGGCGTTGTCGGCATCGATCAGGAGGGCGATATTGTTTTCGCTCTCTCCGTTGCGGTCGTTCATTGGCGACTCTCTACTGATATGCCGGCTTTTCTAGCGCGGTGTCGCGGAATGACCACAGCTAAGCGCGAAGCTTCCAGCCAGATGAACGGCAGATGATCGATGCGGGAACGAAATGCTCGTTGATGCACTGTTAGCCGCACAGGGGGCGCGTTGTGGAAGGGACGAGACGATGAGGAATTTCGGACTTGCCGCAGCAGTCGCCGCGAGTGTTGCGGTGACCGGCTGTGCCACCAATCCGTACGGAACGGGCTACGGCTACGATCCGTATTACAGCAATGGCTATTACGGCCAGAACGAGCAGGCCCGTCGCGCAGCGACCGGGGCGGCCGCGGGCGGCGTCGCCGGCGCGGTCCTCGGCGCGGTCGTTCCGGGCGTCAGCACGGTTCAGGGCGCGGTCGCGGGAGCGGTGCTCGGCGGCGTTCTCGGAGCAGTCGTCCGCGGCCGGCAATATTATCGCGATACCCGCGGCTACTGCTATTACGTCGACCAGTACGGCCAGCCGCATTACGATTATAACACTCGCTGCTAAGCCGTTCGCAGCGAACCGTTTTTGAGTCTTGCCGATTAGACGGGGCGGAAGGTTCCTTCCGCCTCGTCGAGCATGGACAGCCGCCCCTCCGAGATCGAGAAATGCGCGCCGTGGAGCATCAGGCTGCCGGTGCGTTCGCGCTCGGCGATCCACGGGAAGGTGCGGAGGTTGGCGAGGCTGACCTTCACCGCCTCGCGTTCCATGTCGAGAAACGCCTCGCGGTCGAGCTCGGAGTGGCGAGCGCGGACGCCGTCGCGGGCGCCGCTCAGCATACCGACCCAGTCGGCGATAAAATGGCCCTCGCCGGGCTCGGTATCGTCGAACTGACCGGTCAGCGCCGCGGCGCAGCCGCCGCATAGCCCGTGCCCCATCACCAGGATCTCGCCGACCTCCAGTTGGGTGACGGCGAATTCGAGCGCCGCCGAAACCCCGTGGAAACCGCGGCTCGTTTCGTACGGCGGTGCGAGCGCGGCGATGTTGCGCGCGACGAACATCTCACCGGGCCGAGCATCGAAGATGTGGGCCGGGTCGACGCGGCTGTCGGCGCAGGCGAGGACCATTACTTTCGGACTTTGCCCCTCGGCCAATTCCGACCAGCGTTCGCGCTCGGACCGCCAGTTGGTCGCGCGGAACCGGCGATAACCGTCGATCAGCTGGTCGAGATAGGCCATCGAGCGCGGCTAGCCGGACGAGGGCAGGGGTGGCAAGGCCGCGGCGCAATCGCTATCTGCCCGCCCATGAACGCTCCCGCCGCGGTCCCCAAGCAGCGCAAGCCCGACTGGATCCGGGTCAAGGCGCCGGTCAGCGAAGGCTATCACGCGACGCGCCGGCTGATGCGCGAGCTCAACCTCGCCACGGTGTGCGAGGAAGCGGCCTGCCCGAACATCGGCGAATGCTGGACCAAGAAGCACGCCACGGTGATGATCCTTGGCGATACCTGCACTCGGGCGTGCGCCTTCTGCAACGTCAAGACGGGCATGCCGCGTGCCGTCGATCCACTGGAGCCGGAGCATGTCGCCACTGCGGCCGCGGAGCTCGGCCTGGAGCATATCGTCGTCACGTCGGTCGACCGCGATGATCTTCCGGATGGCGGTGCGCGGCAGTTCGTGAAAGTGATCGAGGCGCTGCGCGAGCGCACGCCGAAGACGACCATCGAGATCCTGACGCCCGACTTCCGCAACAAGAGCGAGGCGGCGGTCGAGGAGATCATCGCCGCGGGCCCCGATGTCTACAATCACAACCTCGAGACCGTTCCGCGGCTCTATCCGACAATCCGGCCGGGCGCGCGCTACTATGCCTCGCTGCGACTGCTCGAGAGCGTGAAGCGCAAGGCGCCCCA
>JBJMUB010000030.1:0-28679 GCA_045811385.1 Sphingomicrobium sp.
CGACCGCCCCGTGTACCTGGAGCGCGTCGACGGGCACGCGGCGCTCGCGAACGCGGCGGCGATGCGCGCCGCGGGCGTGACCGCGGCGACGCGCGACCCCTCCGGCGGGCGCGTCGAGCGCGGCGCCGGGGGCGCGCCGACCGGCGTCTTCGTCGACAACGCGCAGGGGCTGGTGGAGCGGTCGATCCCCGCGCCGACGACGGACGAGCTGCGCGAGCGCGTCCGCGCCGCGACTAAGGAGCTGCACCGGTGGGGGCTCGTCGGCGTGCACGACGCCGGGGAGCCGCGGCGCGTGATCGACCTGATGGAGGAGATGGCGAAGGGGGGTGAGCTCGACCTCCGCGCCTACGTCATGGTGAGCGACGACAGCGCCGACGTCGCGCACTACCTCGCCCGCGGGCCACAGAGCGCGCTCTACGGCGGCCGCGTCTGGGTGCGCGCGATCAAGCTCTACGCCGACGGCGCGCTCGGCTCGCGCGGCGCCTGGCTCAAGCGGCCGTACGCAGACAAGCCCGACACGCGCGGGCTGCAGTTCCATTCCGACGCCGAGCTGCTGTCCCTCGCCGACCGCGCCGCCGCGGTGGGCTTCCAGGTCGCGACCCATGCGATCGGCGATGCGGCTAACGCCCAGGTGATCGGCGTCTACGAGCAGCTGTCGCGCAAGTACGGCACGGACCGGCGCTGGCGCATCGAGCACCTCCAGATCGCCGACCCCGCCGACATCCCGCGGCTCGCGCCCGCGGGGATCATCGCCTCGATGCAGCCGACCCACCAGACCAGCGACCGGCTGATGGCCGAGAAGCGCCTCGGGCCGACCCGGCTGGTCGGCGCTTATGCCTGGCGGACGGTGCTCAAAAGCGGCGCGCGGCTGGCGTTCGGAACCGATTTCCCGGTCGAATCCCCCGACCCCTTCCCCGGCCTCGCGGCAGCGATCAGCCGTCAGGACATGGCGGGCCAGCCGCCCGGCGGCTGGATTCCATCGGAGCGGCTGAACTTTGAGCAAGCGCTGTCGGCTTACACGCGCGGCGCGGCGTATGCGGGCTTTGCCGAGGATCGGATCGGCTCGCTCGAGACCGGCAAATGGGCCGACTTCATCATCGTCGACCGCGATCCGACCAAGGTCGACGCACAAACGCTCGGACGGACGCAGGTGCTCGAAACCTGGGTCGCGGGCAAGAAGGTGTGGCAGCGCCCGGCTAGCGCTTCGCCGACTGAGCGCGGGAGATGAGCATTCCCGGGGTCAGCACCTGCGGCAGCTCCTCGGGCTCCTTGCCCGGCGCGTACCACAAATAAACCGGCACCCCGGCGCGGCCGCGGCTCTCGAGGAAGCGGGTGATCGCCGGATCGCCGTTGGTCCAATCGCCGGCGAGCACCTTCACGTCCGCGGTCTTGAACGCGGCGCGAACCTCGGCGCGGTCGATCGCCCCGGCTTCGTTGACCTTGCAGGTCAGGCACCAGTCGGCGGTGAAGTAGACGAACACCGGCTGGCCCTGTTGCACATACGTCGCCGCTCTCGCCTTACTCCACGGTTCGGCGCCTGCAATCGCCTGTCTCTTTGCCGGTGCCTCGCTCGACACAGCGATGATCGCCGGAACGGCAATTGCGGCGAGCGCGACGGGGAACACCCACGCGCCGATTTTGCCTTCGCGGTTGCAGCGGCCGAATGCTCTGACAAGAAACAGGAGCACGGCCGTTGCGAGAATTCCCGCTTCCAGCGCGCGGGGACCCGCTTGGCGGTAGAGCAGCCACAATGCGGCCAGGGCGCTCGCCGCCATGGGAATAGCGAGCAAGCGCTGCAGTTTCTGCATCCATGCCCCGGGTTTCGGCAGTTTCGTGCGCACCACGGGGATGAAGGCGATCAGCAGGAACGGGATCGCCAGGCCGAATCCGAGCGCGGCGAACACCAGGACCGATCCGGCGACCGGCAGCAGCAACGCAGTGCCAAGCGCCGCGCCGAGGAACGGGCCGGCGCAGGGCGTCGCGACGAAGGCGGCGAGCGCGCCGGTGCCGAAGCTTCCGGCGGGGCGCGCGTTTCCGCCGAGCACCGGAAGATCGAACACACCGAGCAGGTTGGCGGTAATCGCGACCGCGAGCAGCAGCAGGAGCATGATGGTGCGCGGGTCCTGCAGCTGGAAGGCCCAGCCGGCTTCCGCCCCGGCAGCGCGGATCGCGAGCAGGGCGATGCCCAGCGCGCCGGTGCCGATGATCGCCCCTGCCGTGTAGGCAAGCGCGTCACGGCGCGCTTCGGTCACGCTTTCACCGGCGCGCGCGAGATGGAGCGCCTTGAGGCCGAGGATCGGGAAGACGCACGGCATCAGGTTGAGCAGAATTCCGCCGAGGATCGCGCCAAGCACGGCCCACAGGACTGCGGCTGCTCCGAGCTCGCCGATCGCCGATCCGCCTTCCGGGACCGCCCCCGGCACGGCGCTGAATTCGAGGCCGCGGTCATCGCCGAGCGCGAGCACTGCGGCCAGCTGCGGGGGTGCCGCGCCCTTCCGCTTGAGCTCCGCGATCAGCGTGTCCCCCGAGCGGCGGAAATGCTGTGGGGCCTCGTAATCGACCGGGCCGTCGGTGATCGGGAAAAGGTAGGGCCTGCCGACCTCGACGCTCGCCGGAAGCGGGATGGCGACTCGCAACGTGTCGCCGGCAACGGCGAAGTGGCCGACGCTTGCCAGCGGCCGTGGCAGCGCCTGCCGCCAGGCGTCGAATTGCGCGCGCTGCGGAGTCCCGGTTCCCACCGGCAGGTCGAGCGCGAGCGTGCCCTGCTCGGGGACGCAGATCCGGTCGGTGCAGGCGAGCCAGCGCGCTTCGGCGCGGATCGGGATCGAGCCCATCGCGTCGGCCGGCACCTTAAGCCGGACGAGCACTGCATAATCGCGCTCGTAAACATAATTCATGAGGCCGGCGACGGTCAGCCGGGTCGGCACCGGGTAGCGCAGCGGGCCCGCCGCAACGCCGCTCGGCAGCTGCCACTTGACCTCCATCGGCAGACCGGCGTCGCCCGGGTTCTGCCAATAGCCATGCCAGCCGGGATTGGTGCGCATGTGGATCGCGAGCTCGACCTCGCCGCCCGGCGGAGCGGGGCCTTCGGCGACCAGCCGCGGCTCGATCCCGCGCGCCTGCGCGACCGCCGGCGACAGCAGGAGCAACAGGAGGATGAGCAAGCGCCGCATTCGCTTCGCGGCTAATGGGTATGGCCGTTCGCGTCGAGCCTTGAACCTTCGGGGCTGATTGTAGCCACTAAGACGAAGTGGTAATCCCAATGCCACCCAAGGGGGTGCCCATGACTGCGACTTCCGCTCTCCGCGCTGCCTCGTTCGCAGTGCTCCTCGCAACCACGTCGTCCACGCTCGCCAACAGCAGCGGGGGCAGCATGCCCTCGGCGCCGAGCATGAGCGCGCCGGAGTTCGACGCCGCCGCCGAATATCGCTCGGGCATCGATGCGCTGAAGGCGAGCCGCTTCGCCGACGCGAAGAAGTCCTTCAACAAGGTGCTGGGAGTGGCGCCGACCGACGCCAACGCCAACTTCCTCGCGGGGCTGGCGGACGCCGGTCTCAACGACCTGAAGTCGGCGGCGAAACATTATGAGCGGGCAGTGCGCAACGACGGCAAGATGGTCGAAGCGCACCAAGAGCTCGCAGTCACCTACGCCAAGCTCGGCCAACGGGACAAAGCGCAGGCGGAATTGGTGAAGCTGCAGAAGCTCGAGGCGGCGTGCGGCGCATGCGAGAATGCGGCCAAGCTCAAGGACGCGATCAACGCTGTGCAGGCCGCGCTCGGCGCTCCCCCGCAGGCCCGGCTCGAAACGCAGCCGCCGCTGCTCTTCGCCAGCGCCGCGGGCGGCGACCACGCCTATCTCGACGCGGTCGGCCTGATCAACGAGCATCGCTACTCCGACGCGATCGCGTCGCTTGAGCGCGCCAAAGCCGCGTTCGGCGCGCATCCCGACATCCTCACCTATCTCGGCTTCGCGAACCGCAAGCTGCATCGCTACGACGTCGCCGAACGCTATTATCGGCAGGCGCTCGCCGCCGAGCCCAAGCATAAGCAGGCGACAGAATATTTTGGGGAGTTGATGGTCGAGCGCGGCAACATCGGCGAAGCGAAAGCATTGCTCGCGAAACTCGACTCGATTTGCACTTTCGGCTGCTTCGAGGCCGACGAATTGCGGCAATGGATCGCGGCCAAGGGCAAGCCCGCCTCCTAGCCGCTGCTGCGCTGCTGCTGTGCGTGGCCGCGGATCGCGCGCAGCTGCCGATCCGCGAAGCGCGCTGGCTGCAATCGCCCGATCTCGTCGCCGACCTGACGACCCAGCCGCCGGAATGCCTCGCCTGGCCGGCCGATACCGCGCAGCGCAGCTCGGTCGCGGTCGGACGGGCCCTGTTCCGCTCTCCGCTGCTGCTCGGCGGCCAGGCGGCGCGCGCTGGCCTCAGCTGCGCCAGCTGCCATCGTAACGGCCGCAGCAACCCGCATTTTCATTTCCCCGGGATTTCCGGCAATCCGGGGACTGCGGACGTGACCGCCTCGATCATGAGCGAGCATCGCGGCGACGGGATCTTCAATCCCAAGCCGATCCCCGATCTCGGCGGCGATCCGGCCAAGCTCAAGGTGAAGCGAACCGCGAAGCTGCGCGCGTTCGTCCGCGGCCTCATCACGCAGGAGTTCGACGGCCCGCAACCGTCCCCGGCCGCGCTCGATTCGGTCGTCGCTTATGTCCGCGCGCTGGGACCGGGTGCCTGCCCGACGGGCGGCCGTGAGCCGATCACCTTGGCGGCCCACCTCGCCGAGGTTGGCTCGGCGGTCGATTTAGCGCGAGCCGCCTACGCTCAAGGCGACACGGCGACCGGGCGCGCGCTGCTTGCCGCGGCGCGCTCGACCCTCGGAGCAATCGACCAGCGCTTCCAGCTCGCGGGGCTCGACGGTCCGCGCGCCAAACTAAAGGCGGCCGATGCGCAACTCTTCGCGCTTCAGGAGGGCAAAGGCTCGTGGGCCGAGTGGCGGCGCGACTGGCCGCGGCATGAGCGAACGCTGCGCTCGGCCGGGCCGCGGTCGCTGTACAATCCGGCGGTGCTTCGCAACGCGCTCTAGTCGAGGTTCGGACGAAGCCAGCGCTCGGCTTCGGCGAGCGGCACGCCACGGCGAGCCGCATAATCTTCGAGCTGGTCGCGGCCGATCCGCGCGACCCCGAAATACTGACTGTCGCGATGGCCGAAATAGAAACCGGACACGGCCGAAGTCGGCCACATCGCGTAATTTTCGGTCAGCGCGACGCCGCCCGGAGCCCCGCCGAGCATGTCGAACAGAGTGACCTTCATCGAATGGTCCGGCGAGGCCGGATAACCCGGCGCCGGGCGAATGCCGTGATATTTCTCGCGGATCAGCTGCGCGTTGGACAAATGCTCTTCGGCATAGGCCCACAGCCGGTTGCGGACCTCGGCGTGGAGGACTTCGGCGAAGCTTTCCGCCAACCGGTCGGCCAGCGCCTTCAACAGGATGTCGGAATAATCGTCATGCTCGTCCTTGAACCGCTTGAGGTGCGGCTCGAGGCCGTGGATGCCGACCGCGAAGCCGCCGATCCAATCCTCGCCGTCGGGATTGATGAAATCGGCCAGGCACATGTTCGCGCGCCCCTCGCGCTTCTTCACCTGCTGGCGGAGAAAGGGCACCCGGACATAATCGTTGCCGGCGAGCACGAGGACGTCGTCGCCGTCGCGCTTGCAGCGCCACAGCCCGACGGTCGCCTTGGGCGTCACCCAGCGTTCGGCGATCACCTGGTCGAGCATCGCCTGGGCATCGTTGAAGACGTTGCGGGCGCTCTCGCCGACGACGGGATCGTCGAGAATCGCGGGATAATTGCCGGCCAGCTCCCACGCGCGGAAGAAAGGGGTCCAGTCGATCGACGCCTTCAAATCCTTCAAGGGCCAGTCGCCGAAGTGGTGGAGACCGGGATATTGCGGCGGCGGCGCCTGGCCGGACGGATCGAACGGGAAACCGTTGGCGCGCGCCTCCGCGATCGTCGCAAGCTCGCTCTGGCCGCTGCGCTCGCGCGACTTGCGCAGCTTGTCGTAGTCGTCGGCGGTGGTCGCGATCAGCGGATCGCGCTGGGTGTCCGAGACCAGCGACGAGGCGACTCCGACGGCGCGGCTGGCGTCGAGCACGTGGATCACCGGGCCTTCGTACGCCGGGTCGATCCGCAGCGCGGTATGCGCCTTGCTGGTCGTCGCTCCGCCGATCAGCAGGGGGGTCTTGAGGCCCAGCCGCTGCATCTCGCCGGCGACGGTCACCATCTCGTCGAGCGAGGGCGTGATCAGCCCGGAAAGCCCGATCATGTCCGCCTGATTGTCGTTGGCGGATTCGAGGATGGTCTGCCACGGTACCATCACCCCGAGGTCGATCACCTCGAACCCGTTGCACTGCAGGACTACGCCGACGATGTTCTTGCCGATGTCGTGCACGTCACCCTTGACGGTGGCCATGACCACCCGGCCCTTGCCCTGCGTCGCTCCGGTCCGTTCTTTCTCCGCCTCGATGAACGGGATCAGGTGGGCGACCGCCTTCTTCATCACCCGCGCCGATTTCACCACCTGCGGCAGGAACATCTTGCCTGAGCCGAACAGGTCGCCGACCACGTTCATGCCGTCCATCAGCGGGCCTTCGATCACCTCGATTGGGCGCGGAAATTGCTGCCGCGCCTCCTCGGTGTCGTCGACGATATGCGCGTCGATGCCCTTGACCAACGCGTAGGACAGGCGCTCGGCGACCGGCAGGGAGCGCCATTCTGCGAGCTTCTTCTCTTCGGCGGCGTCGGTGCCCTTGTAGCGCTCGGCGAGATCGACCAGCCGTTCCGTGGCATCAGGACGGCGGTCGAGAATGACATCCTCGCACGCTTCACGCAGCTCGGGGTCGATCGCGTCGTAGACGTCGAGCTGGCCGGCGTTGACGATGCCCATGTCCATGCCCGCCGGGATCGCATGGTACAGGAAGACGCTGTGCATCGCCCGGCGCACCGGCTCGTTGCCGCGGAACGAGAAGCTGAGATTGGACAGGCCGCCGGAAATATGGGTCCCGGGGCAGCGGCGGCGGATTTCGGCTGCGGCCTCGATGAAGTCGAGCGCGTAGCGGCGGTGTTCGTCGATCCCGGTGGCGACGGCGAAAATGTTCGGATCGAACACGATGTCGCGGGCTTCGAAGCCGTGGTCGAGCAGCAACTTGTAGGCGCGTTCGCAGATCGCGACCTTGCGCTCCGCGGTATCGGCCTGGCCGACCTCGTCGAACGCCATCACGACGACCGCGGCGCCGTACGCGCGGCATTTGGCGGCGAGCTCGAGGAACGGCCCCTCGCCTTCCTTCATCGAGATCGAGTTGACGATCGGCTTGCCCGAGACCCATTTCAGGCCCGCCTCGATCACGCTCCACTTGGAGCTGTCGATCATGACGGGGACCCGCGCGATGTCGGGCTCGGCCGCGATGCGCCGGAGGAAAACGGTCATCGCCTGCTCGCTGTCCAGCAGGGCTTCGTCCATGTTGACGTCGACGATCTGGGCGCCGTTCTCGACCTGGTCGCGGGCGACCTCGACCGCGGCATCATAGTCGCCGGCGAGGATCAGCTTCTTGAACCGCGCCGAGCCGGTGACGTTGCAGCGCTCGCCGATGTTGACGAAGCGCGCGCCGGCGCCGGCCTGCTGAACCTTCGAAATCTCCATGTCAGGCGGCAATGCTCATCGGCTCGAGCCCGGCGAGGATCGTCTCGCGCGGGGCGGCCGGGACGGCGCGCGGCGTGCAATCGCGCGCCGCCCCGGCAATTGCGGCAATATGCTGCGCGGTCGTGCCGCAGCATCCGCCGACGACGTTGACGAGCCCGTCCTCGATCCAGTCGCGGACCTGAGCGGCGGTTGCTTCCGCGGCCTCGTCATATTCACCAAGCTCGTTGGGAAGCCCGGCATTGGGATAGGCCATGACCAGGGCATCGGCGACGGCGGCGAGCGCGGCCAGGTGCGGCCGCAGCTGGCTCGCCCCGAACGAGCAGTTGAGGCCGATAGTCAGTGGCCGCGCATGACGAACGCTCGCCCAGAACGCCTCGACCGTGTGGCCGGACAGGTTGCGACCAGACAGGTCTGTGAGGGTCATCGAGACCATTCGCGGAAGCTCGCGGCCGAGCCCCTGCTCGGCTTCGAGCGCGGCCATGATCGCCGCCTTGGCGTTGAGCGTGTCGAACACGGTTTCGATCAGGATGAAATCGACTCCGCCCTCGACCAACCCATCGATCTGCTCGCGGTAGACCGCCTTTACCTCGTCGAAGTCGACTTCGCGGAACGCGGGATCGTTGACGTTGGGCGACAGCGACAGGGTCTTGTTGGTCGGCCCGAGCGCTCCGGCGACCCAACGCGGCCGGCCGTCCTTCGCCGAGAAACGATCGGCGACCTCGCGGGTGATCCGCGCGGCGGCGCGGTTGATCTCGCTCACATGGTCTTCGGCGCCGTAATCCGCCTGGCTGATGCGATTGGCGTTGAAGGTGTTGGTGGCGAGGATCTGTGCTCCGGCGTCGGCGAATCCTTCGCAGATCGCACGGATCAGGTCCGGTCTGGTCCGATTCAGCAGATCGTTGTTGCCGCGTTGGTCCTTCATCAGGTCGAGCCCGCCGCAATAATCGGCGCTTTGCAGCTTATAAGCCTGGATGCCGGTGCCGTAGGGGCCGTCCTTGATCAGGATGCGCTTGACGGCCTCGGCACGGAAGGATTCGGCGGCGGTCATTGAGTCCCGTCCTGTTGAGCCCTGACTCCGAGCAAATGGCAGATCGCGTAGCTGAGCTCGGCCCGGTTGAGCGTGTAGAAATGGAAGTGCCGGACTCCGCCGGCATAGAGCTGGCCGCACAGTTCGGCAGCGACGGTCGCGGCGATCAGCTGGCGCGCCGAAGGAAGGTCGTCGAGGCCCTCGAACAATTCATCGAGCCAGCCGGGGATGTTGGCGCCGCAGGTCTGGGCGAAGCGGCGCGTGGTCGCGACGTTCGATACCGGCAGAATGCCCGGAACGATCTCGACGTCGAGGCCGGCGGCCGCAGCCTCGTCCTGGAAACGGAAGAAGCAATCGGCCGAGAAGAAGAACTGGGTGATGGCACGGTCGGCGCCGGCGTCAACCTTGCGCTTGAGGTTGTCGAGGTCGGCGGCGCGATCCGGCGAGTCCGGATGGATTTCGGGGTAAGCCGCGACGGAAATGTCGAACGGCGCGACCTTTTTCAGTCCCTCGACCAGCTCGGCGGCATTGGCATAGCCGTCGGGATGCGGCTCGAACCTCGCGCCCGCCTCGGAAGGGTCGCCGCGCAGAGCGACGATGTTGCGGACGCCGGCCTGCCAATAGTCGCGGGCGACCGAGTCGACCTCGTCGCGGCTCGCGCTCACACAAGTGAGGTGAGCGGCCGGCGTCAGGGCAGTCTCCTTGAGGATTCTTTCGACCGTGGCGTGGGTGCGTTCGCGGGTCGATCCGCCGGCGCCGTAAGTGACCGAGACGAAGCGCGGATTGAGCGGCGCCAGAGTCTGGATCGAAGTCCACAGCGTTTCAGCCATGGTCTCGGTCTTGGGCGGGAAGAATTCGAAGCTGACCGCGATGTCGCCGCGCGCCTCGGCAAACAGCGGCCGATGCTGGTCGAGGCATTCGAAGGCGTTCATGCGGCTCTCCGCTGGGCAAGCGGCGCTTTGGCTCCGCGCCACACGGTGACCGTCAGCTCGCCGCCTTCGAGATGCTCGACATGGTCGACGGCGAGGCCGGCCGCGGCGAACCAGCCGGCCATCAGCTGATCGTCGAATCCGAGGCGAATATGGGCGTCTCTCGAGCGCAGCTCCTCGCGGTCATGCGCGGCGAAATCGACCACCAGCAAGGTCCCCGCCGGAGCGAGCACGCGCGCCGCTTCGGCGATCGCCGCCGCGGGCGAATGGGCGTAATGCAGCACTTGGTGGATGATGACGCTGTCCGCACTCTCGTCGGCGAGGGGCAGCGCGTACATGTCGCCCTGCCGCAGGCTCGACACGATTCCCGCCGCCTCGAGCTTGACCCGGGCCAGGCGCAGCATCTCCGACGAACGGTCGATCCCTATCGCCTGACTGGAGCGCGGCCCGAACAGCTCGATCATCCGCCCGGTGCCCGTGCCGACGTCGACCAACCGGCCGAGCGATCGGCGGTCGAGCGCGCGGTCGATCGCCCGTTCGACTTCGCTTTCGGCGACGTGGAGCGAGCGGATCTGGTCCCACACTTCGGCATGGGCGGTGAAATAGCGGGTCGCGGCTTCCGCACGGTCAGCGCGGATACTCTCGGTCCGCGCCCCGTCGGACGCGAACAGCGCGCGGGTGGCTTCATCCGACCAGGAGTCGATAAGCCCGAACAGCGGCGCGGTCCGCTCGGCGTTGGACAAGGTCAGGAAGACCCAGCTGCCTTCTTTCCGGCGCTCGAGCACTCCGGCGTCGGCGAGGATCTTGAGATGGCGCGAAACCCGCGGCTGGCTTTGGCCGAGGATCTGAGCCAACTCGCCGACTGACAGCTCCATGATCCGCAGGAGCGCCAGGATGCGCAGCCGGGTCGGATCGGCGAGCGCCTGGAAACGATCAGCGAGCGGAAGGGCTTCGGGCATCGGATTAAAGATATAAAGATATCTTTATATGGTCAAATCCGCTTGGTAAATAATCCCTTGTGTATGAGTAGGGATTATCGCTATCCCCGCCGCCGGCCCGTGCGACTCGTTCGTCGGGCCGCGACCGGTGTCCCCCAGTGACATCAATTAGGGAGTGGAACGATCATGAAGAAAATTGCTCTGACCGTTGCGGTCCTCGCGCTCGGCCTCGCCGCGTGCACGCCCAAGGACGAGGCGAACAACACTGAGACCAACGTCGAGAATGCCGCCGCCAATGACGTCAATGCCGCGGGCAACGACACGACGGCGAACCTCGATACGGCGCTGAACGCCGCCGACAATGCGGTCGACAATGCCGGCAACGCGATCGAGAACGCGAGCGACGCGGTCGACAACGCTGCCGACAACGCGACTCACTAAGCCGCGTTTCGCACAAACTTTGGAAGGGCCGTCCCGCGGGGCGGCCCTTTTTTTGTGCGCCCGTCAAGTGGTAGGCGAGGCGGATGAGGACCTTTGCGATCGTCGCCGTCCTGACCCTTGCCGCCTGCAACCGGGATCGGCCGCCAGCGCCGACCCGCGAGCAAGCGGCGCAGCTCAACGAGATGGAGAGCGCCCTCAACGCCATGGGTCAAAATGAAGAAGGGCCGGAAGCGAATGCCTCCGGCCCTTCCAATTCGTCGGAATGAGCGTCCGGACTAGAAGTCCATTCCCCCCATTCCGCCCATTCCGCCGGCCATTTGCATGGCCGGCTTGTCTTCCGGCAGTTCGCTCACCGCCGCTTCGGTGGTGATGAGCAAGCCGGCGACCGACGCCGCATCCTGGAGTGCCGTGCGAACGACCTTGGTCGGATCGATCACGCCGGCCTTGACCAGATTCTCGTAAACCTCGGTCTGAGCGTTGAAGCCCATCGCCTGGTCCTTGCCCTCGAGCAGCTTGCCCGAGATCACCGCGCCGTCATGGCCTGCGTTCTGGGCAATCTGGCGGAGCGGCGCGTAGAGCGCCTTGCGGACGATATCGACGCCGCGGGTCTGGTCGTCGTTGACGCCCTTCAGACCCTCGAGCGCCTTGGTCGCGTAGAGCAAAGCGGTGCCGCCACCCGGCACGATACCTTCCTCGACCGCGGCGCGGGTCGCGTGGAGCGCGTCGTCGACGCGATCCTTGCGTTCCTTGACCTCGATCTCCGACGCGCCGCCGACCTTGATCACGGCAACACCGCCGGCGAGCTTGGCCAGCCGCTCCTGCAGCTTCTCGCGGTCGTAGTCGGAAGTCGTGTTTTCGATCTGCTGCCGGATCGCTTCGGTGCGTGCCTTGATCGCCTCATGGCTTCCGGCGCCGTCGACGATGGTCGTGTCGTCCTTATCGATCGTGACGCGCTTGGCGGTGCCGAGCATGGCCGTGGTGACGTTCTCGAGCTTGATGCCGAGATCTTCGCTGATCATCTCACCGCCGGTGAGGATCGCGATGTCCTCGAGCATCGCCTTGCGGCGATCGCCGAAGCCGGGCGCCTTAACCGCCGCGACCTTGAGGCCACCGCGCAGCTTGTTCACCACCAGCGTGGCGAGCGCCTCGCCCTCGATGTCCTCGGCGATGATCAGCAGCGGACGCGCCGATTGCACCACAGCCTCGAGGATCGGAAGCATTGCCTGGAGGTTCGACAGCTTCTTCTCGTGGATGAGGATGTACGGATCGGCCAATTCGACCGACATCTTCTCGGGGTTGGTGATGAAGTAGGGCGAGAGATAGCCGCGATCGAACTGCATCCCCTCGACCACGTCGAGCTCGAACTCGAGGCCCTTGGCCTCCTCGACCGTGATCACGCCTTCTTTGCCGACCTTCTCCATCGCTTCGGCGATCTTCTCGCCGACGATGGTGTCGCCGTTGGCGGCAATGCTTCCGACCTGCGAGATCTCGTTCGATCCGGCGACCGGCTTCGAGCGGCTCTTGAGGTCCTCGACGACCTTGCCGACCGCGAGATCAATTCCGCGCTTGAGGTCCATCGGGTTCATTCCGGCCGCGACCGACTTCATGCCCTCACGGACGATCGCCTGGGCGAGCACCGTGGCGGTGGTGGTGCCGTCGCCGGCGATGTCGTTGGTCTTCGAGGCGACCTCGCGGACCATTTGCGCGCCCATGTTCTCGAACTTGTCCTTAAGCTCGATCTCCTTGGCGACAGTGACGCCGTCCTTGGTGATGCGCGGAGCGCCGAAGCTTTTGTCGATAACGACGTTGCGGCCCTTGGGGCCCAGCGTCACCTTGACCGCATCGGCGAGGATGTCGACGCCGCGCATGATGCGCTCGCGCGCATCGCGGCTGAATTTCACGTCCTTGGCTGCCATTTGGCTACCCTTTCTTCAAAAACGAATGTTCACGAATGTTCGCGGTGACGCGGAGTTTTTCTCGCGTCGTGAAGTCAGCCGACGATCCCCAGGATGTCGCTTTCCTTCATGATGATCAGGTCTTCGCCATCGAGCTTGACCTCGGTGCCCGACCATTTGCCGAACAGGATGCGGTCGCCGGCCTTGACATCGAGCGGCATCACCTTGCCCTCGTCGCTCTTGGCGCCGCCGCCGACGGCGACGACTTCGCCTTCCTGCGGCTTTTCCTTCGCCGTGTCGGGAATGATGATCCCGCCGGCGGTCTTCTCTTCAGCCTCGACTCGGCGGACGAGGACGCGGTCATGAAGCGGCCTGAAACCCATAGGTTGAACCCTCTTTCGATCAGTCTGTTGAACTTCCTCGTTGGCACTCTAGCAATGAGAGTGCCAGCGATGCCGCGCATGTGGTTGTTACGGCTCGCGCTGTCAACGGGTGACGAACAGAGTTTCGGTTAGGCGTGGCGGAGGCGGGTGAGGCCGAGCCGGTCGCGCAGCACCCAGCGGGCGAGCATCAGGACGGCCACCGCGGCGAGGCCGCTGGCGAGGCCGATCCAGATGCCGACGCCTTGCCAATCGGCGGCGAAGGCGAGCCAAGCTCCGATTCCGAGGCCGACGACCCAATAGCCGAACAGCGCGAACAGCAAAGGCCAGCGCGTGTCGTGCAGCCCGCGCAGCATGCCGGCGCCGATCACCTGCGCGCCGTCGACCAGCTGGAAGGCTGCGGCGACCTGGAGGAAGCTGACGGCGAGCCCGATGACCAGCGCGTTGGCCGGATCGTCGGCGAGGAACAAGGTGACGAGCTGGCGCGGAGCGGCCCACATGCCGAGCGCCATCGCCGCCATGAAGGCGACGCCAATCACCCAGGCGGTCCAGCCGGCCCGGGTGATGCCCTGCTCGTCGCGCCGGCCGAGCGCCAGGCCGACCCTGACCGTCGCCGCCTGGCCGAGGCCGAGCGGGACCATGAACGTCAGTGCGGCGATCTGGAGCGCGATCGCATGGGCGGCGACCGCCGGAGCGCCGAGCCAGCCCATGAAATAAGCCGCGAGCGCGAACACGCCCATTTCCAGGCCCATCGTCGCTCCGATCGGCCAACCGAGCCTGACCATTGCCGCGGTGCGTTGGGCGTCGAAGCGCCACCAGCGGCCGAACAGGCGGAAGCGGCGGAACGGACGCCTGAGCGACGCCACGGCGATCAGCGCGGCGCAGATCGTCAGCCACGTCAGCGTGCTGCCGACCCCGCCGCCGGCCAGGCCCAGCGCCGGGAGCCCGAAATGGCCGAAGATCAGCGACCAGCTGAGCAGGGCGTTGATCGCAATTCCGGACAGGCTGAGCCAGAGGACGATGCGGGGCTGCTCGAGCGCCGAAGTGAAATTGCGCAGCAGCTGGAACAGCAGCCACGGCGCGGTGCACCACATGTAGGCGCGCAGGAAAGTCTGGCCCTGGCTGGCGAGATCGGCGGAGATGCCGAACGCCTGCATGATCGCCCCGACGTGCCACAGCAGCAGCCAGTACGGCGGCATGGCGAGGGCGATAAGCCACAGCCCCGCGCGGAACGTGCGCCGGACGTCACGGATGGAGTTCGAGCGCCGGCCGAGCGCGGTGGCCATCATCGGCGCCGACGCGGTGATCAGGCCGAGCAGGAAGATATTGAAGGTGAAGGTGAGGTTGAGCGCGAGCGTCGCCGCGGCCAGCTGGGTGGCGCCGAGCCGGCCCATCAGCAGGATGTCGGTCGCCTGGATGATCTGCTGCGTCAGGTTCGCGAGGATTAGCGGCCAGGCGAGCGCCAGCGTCGCACGCAACTCGCCCGGCCAAGCGCCGCGGTCCGTCACTGGCGAAATGTTGGCGGCTGCATCCATGATCGACGCGCCTAGCTGTAAGGCCGCCGGTCGAAAAGGTTTGGCCCGTGCCATGGTCGTCGGCTAGCCATGCGCCGCAACCTTACAGGACCCTCGACATGAAGTTCGTACGCGCAATCTGGAAGCTCATGGTCGGGATCAAGGACGCGCTCGTCCTGATCTTCATGCTGCTGTTCTTCGGCTTCCTTTACGCCGCTCTCTCGGCGCGTCCGGCGCCGGTCAAGGACGGCGTGCTGACCCTCGCGCTCAAGGGCTCGGTGGTCGAGCAACCAGCCAGGCTCGAGTTTCCCGACATCGCCGGCGGTAACCGCGTGCGCGAATATCGGCTGCGCGAGCTGGTCGCAGCGCTCGACCAGGCCAGGGACGACGACCGGGTCAAGGCGGTCGCGCTCGACCTCGACGGCTTTGCCGGGGGCGGCCAGACGGCGATGTCAGACCTCGCGGACGCAGTCCGCCGGGTGCGCGACGCGCACAAGCCGGTCATCGCTTATGCCGTCGGCTATACCAACGACAGCTACCAGCTCGCCTCGGCGGCGTCCGAAATCTGGCTCAACCCGCTCGGCGCGGTGCTGGTGTCGGGCCCGGGCGGCTCCAACCTCTATTTCAAGGGCCTGCTCGACAAGCTCGGAGTGACCGCCAACGTCTATCGCGTCGGCACCTACAAGTCGGCGGTCGAGCCCTACATCCGCAACGACATGTCGCCCGAGGCCAAGGAGAATTATCACGCGCTCGGCCAGGCGGTGCTCGAAAGCTGGCGCGACAGCGTCAAGCGCGCACGGCCCAAGGGCGACGTCGACCTGTTCCTCAAGGACCTGCCCGCAGCGGTCAACGCGGCCGGCGGCGATATGGCGACTGCGGCACTCAAGGCCGGGCTGGTCGACAAGCTCGGCGACCGCCGCGATTTCGAGGCGCGGCTCGCGGCCCTCGGCGGCAAGGACGACCGAGCGACCGGCGGCTACAGACGGATCAAATATGCGTCCTACGTCGCCGACAAGGTCGAAGCGAAGCCGACCGGGCCGATCGGGATCGTCACGATCGCCGGCATGATCGTCGACGGCAAGGCCGCCGGCGGGACCGCGGGGGGCGACAGCATCGCCGAGGCGATCGAGGACGGGATTCGCGACAAGGCCGTCAAAGCGCTGGTCGTTCGGGTCGACAGCCCCGGCGGCTCGGTCCTCGCCTCCGAGCGCATCCGCCAGGCCCTAATCGAGGCCAAGGGCAAGAAAATCCCGGTGGTCGTGTCGATGGGCAATGTCGCCGCGTCCGGCGGCTATTGGGTCGCGACGCCGGCCGATTTCATCTACGCCGAGCCGTCGACCATCACCGGGTCGATCGGCGTGTTCGGCATCCTGCCGAGCTTCCAGGGAACGCTGCAGAAGCTCGGAATCGGCGCGGATGGGGTGAAGACGACCCCGCTCGCCGGCGAGCCGGACCTGCTCAAGGGGCCGTCCGCGGAAGCCAATCAGCTGATCCAGACCGGCGTCGAATCAACCTATCGCCGCTTCCTGTCCATTGTCGCCGCGTCGCGCCACAAGTCGCCCGCGGACGTTGACAAGATCGCCCAGGGCCGCGTGTGGGACGGCGGGACGGCGCGCCAGCTCGGGCTGGTCGACGGGTTCGGCGGCATGTCCGACGCGATCGCCAAGGCGGCGGCACTGGCCAAGCTCGGCGACGAGCGCGGCGTCCGCTACCTCGAGCCGGCCAAGAGCTTCCGCGAGCAATTCTTCGAATCGCTTGCCGCCGACAGCGACGACACGACGACGTCGCAAGACGCTTTCGCGATATTCGCGGCGCGGCCGCAGCAACAGCTCGGCGCCGCGCTCGGCGAGGTCCGCGCGATCCTGTCCGGGCCGACCATCCAGGCCCGCTGCCTGGAATGCGCTGCAGTCGCTCCGCCCCGGATCGAGGCACGCGACAAGAGCCTGCTCGAACTGCTGGGGGAATGGCTGCGCTGATCATCTCTGGACGGTGAACATCTCGATCGCTCTGGACGGTGAACATCTCGCCGCACGCGCGGCGGAAGGCTGGTGTATGTGCCCGCCGCGATGGAGGCAGTGATCCGATTGGCAAGCGCGGGCGACGCAGCGGCGATCGCGGCGATCTATCGGCCCTTCGTCGAAAAGACGCATATCAGCTTCGAGGAACAGGCCCCCGACTCGGCGGAGATGGCGCGGAGGATCGCCGGAGTGAGGCCGGGCTTCTACCCGTGGATGGTGGCCGAAGCAGGCGGTCGCATTCTCGGCTTTGGCGGAAGCTCGGCGTATCGAGCCCGGCCGGCATACCGCTGGACGGTCGAGACCGCGATCTACGTCGAGCCCGCGGCGCACGGCCGCGGTCTTGGCCGGGTCCTATTGACGCAGCTGCTCTCGATCCTCGAGCAACAGGGCTTCGTCGCTGCGATCGGCGCAATCGCGCTGCCGAACGATCCCAGCGTGGCGCTGCACGAGAAGCTCGGCTTCGTGCACACGGCGACGTACCGCGGCGTCGGCTTCAAGCTCGGGCGGTGGATCGACGTCGGCCGGTGGCAGCGCGACCTCGCGCCACGAGTTGTGCACCCGTCGGAGCCGCTGCCCTATGCGGAAGTCCGTCATCCCAGCCTCGAGCCGGGATCCGCTTTTTCTTCAACCGAGTAAAAGGCAGGCCCCGGATCAAGTCCGGGGTGACGGTTGCGTCAGATGTGAATCGGCTTGCCCGTCACCGCCATCGCAGCTTCCTTCAAGGCCTCGCTGTGCGTGGGATGGGCGTGGCACGTGTAGGCGATGTCCTCGGACGTCGCGCCGAATTCCATTGCCTGCGCGGCCTGGGCGATCATCGTACCGGCGACGCTGGCGATCATCCACACGCCGAGCACCCGGTCGGTCTTGGCGTCGGCGATGACCTTCACGAAGCCGTCGGGCTCATGGTTGGTCTTGGCGCGTGAGTTGGCGAGCATCGGGAACTTGCCGACCTTGACGTCGCCATGCTCCCTGGCCTGCGCTTCGGTCAGGCCGACGCCAGCGATCTCGGGCATGGTGTAGACGACCGACGGGATCACGTCGTGGTTCACGATTCCGGTGAGACCGGCGATATTCTCGGCGACGGCAATGCCCTCGTCCTCGGCCTTATGCGCGAGCATCGGACCGGGGATAACGTCGCCGATCGCCCAGATGCCGGGGACCGACGTGCGGAAGTCGCGGTCGGTCTCTATCTGGCCGCGCTGGTTCGTCTGGAGACCCGCTTTGTCGAGCCCGAGCCCCTCGGTGTTTGGCCGCCGGCCGATCGAGACGAGCACGGCGTCGGCTTCGAGCGTCTCGGCGGCTCCCCCCTTGGCCGGTTCGACCGTCAGAGTCGCCTTGCCGCCATCGACTTTCACGCCGGTGACCTTGGTCCCGAGCTTGAACTCGATGCCCTGCTTCTTGAAGATCTTGTGGGCTTCCTTGCGCACGTCGTCGTCGAAGCCGGGCAGGATCTGGTCGAGGAACTCGACGCAGGTCACCTTCGCGCCGACCCGGCGCCAGACGCTGCCGAGCTCGAGCCCGATCACTCCACCTCCGATCACGACGAGATGCCCAGGGACCTTGTCCAACTCCAGCGCCCCAGTCGACGAAACGACGATCTTCTCGTCGATCTCGACACCGGGGAGCGGAGTGACCGACGAGCCGGGGGCGATGACGATGTTCCTGGCGCGGACGGTGCGCCCGCCGACCTTGACCGTGTCGGCGCCCTCGAAGCTCGCTTGGCCCTTGAGCCATTCGATCTTGTTCTTCTTGAACAGGAACTCGATGCCGCCGGTGAGGCCCTTGACCGCGTCCAGCCGTTGCGCATGCATCGCCGGAAGATCGAGCTCGGGCGCGACCTTGATGCCCATCTTGGCCATCGCGCCGCCGGCCGCGGCTTCGAAATATTCCGACGCGTGGAGCAGCGCCTTCGACGGAATGCACCCGACGTTGAGGCACGTCCCGCCCAATGTCTCGCGGCTCTCGGCGCAGGCGGTCTTCAAGCCGAACTGCGCAGCCCGGATTGCCGCGACATAACCGCCCGGGCCGGCCCCGATCACCAAGACGTCGAAATCATATCCGTCAGAAGACATTCGAGAACTCCGTTCGCCCTGAGCTTTGTCGAAGGGCTGATTTCCTTTTCGCCTTCGCCGGTGGAAGGACAGGGCTTCGACAGGCTCAGCCCGAACGGGAAGTGGTTAGAGTTACAGGTCGATCAAGAGCCGAGTCGGATCCTCGATCGCTTCCTTGACTCGGACGAGGAAGGTTACGGCCTCGCGGCCGTCGATCAGGCGATGGTCGTAGCTCAGCGCCAGGTACATCATCGGCCGGGCGACGATCGCGCCGTCCTTGACCACCGGCCGCTCCTCGATCCGGTGCATCCCCAGCACGGCCGACTGCGGCGGGTTGAGGATCGGCGTCGACAGCAGCGAGCCGAACACCCCGCCGTTCGAGATGGTGAACGTGCCGCCGGTCATCTCGTCGACGGTCAGCGTGCCGTCCTTGGCGCGCTTACCGAAGTCGGCGATGGTCTGCTCGATCTCGGCGAAGCTCATCCGGTCGGCGTTGCGCACGACCGGCACGACCAGCCCCTTGGGCGCCGACACGGCGATCGAGACGTCGAAATAGTCGTGATAGACGATCTCGTCGCCGTCGAGGCTGGCGTTGACCGCAGGCACGTCCTTGGCCGCCAGCGCGCAGGCTTTGACGAAGAAGCCCATGAAACCCAGGCGAATGCCGTGCTTCTTCTCGAACAGCTCCTTGTAGCGGCTGCGCGCGTCGATCACCGCCGACATGTCGACGTCGTTGAACGTCGTCAGCATCGCCGCGGTGTTCTGAGCTTCCTTCAGGCGCCGCGCGACGGTCTGGCGCAAGCGCGACATCTTGACCCGCTCTTCCTTGCGTTCTTCCGCGTTACCCGGCGCTGGCCGGGGCCCAGGAGGCGGAGCCTTGGTTTCGGGCGCCGGCGCTTTCGCCTGCGGCGCCTGGACCCCGGCCTGCGCCGGGGAACGTTGCGCTTCCGCCGCGGCGATCACGTCGTCCTTGGTCAGGCGGCCATCCTTGCCGGTGCCCTGGATCTTGCTCGGATCGACGTGATATTCGAGCACCGCTCGGCGCACTGCGGGCGACAGGGTCGTGATTTGGTCGTCCGAGGCTTGGCGCTCTGCGACTTCCGGCTCGGCGACCGGTGCATGCTCGTCGCCGCGCAGCGCGGGGGTTTCACTAGGACCAGCCGGGTTGGTCACCGGCGCGGCCGTCGCTTGCTCGTCGATCCGCGCGATCGCCGCGCCGACCGCGACCGTGTCCCCTTCCTTCACGAGCTGCTCGGTCAGCACTCCGGCGCTCGGCGACGGCACGTCGACGCTGACCTTGTCGGTCTCGAGCGTGGCGATGGCCTCGTCGGCGGCGACGTCCTCGCCGGGCTGCTTCAGCCACTGAGCGAGCGTTCCTTCCGTGATCGATTCCCCGAGCGCGGGGACCTGGACGTCCGTGGCCATATATTTTCCTTATTCCGCGGCGACCGCCGAGCCTTCGGAGCGGCTGCTATGGCCGAGCGCCGCCTCGATCAAGGCCGACTGCTCGGCCGCGTGACGCTTGGCGAGACCGGTCGCGGGCGACGCGCCCGAGTCGCGGCCGGCATATTGCGCGCGCATGCCGGGGAAACCGGCCTCTGCCAGACACTGCTCGAGGATGTCCTCGACGAACGTCCAGGCGCCATTGTTTTTCGGCTCCTCCTGCGCCCAGATCACGTCCTTAAGGTTGGGCATCGCCTTCAGCCGCTTGAGCAAAGGCTCGGACGGGAAGGGATAGAGCTGCTCGATGCGGACGATCTCGACGTGCCTGTCGCCGGCCTTGTCGCGCGCCTCCATGAGCTCATAGGCGAGCTTGCCCGAGCACAGCACCAAGCGGCGAGTCTCGCCCTCGGCCGGCGGATTGAGGTCGCTGAGAATGCGGCGGAAATGACCGTCGCCGGTGAAGTCGGCGAGGCTCGACACCGCAAGCTTGTGGCGCAGCAGCGACTTCGGCGTCATCAGGATTAGCGGCTTCCTGAAATCGCGCCGCATCTGTCGCCTGAGGATGTGGAAGTAATTGGCCGGGGTGGTGCAGTTGGCAACCTGAAGATTGTCCTCGGCGCACAATTGCAAATAGCGCTCGAGGCGAGCCGACGAATGCTCCGGCCCCTGGCCTTCGAAGCCGTGCGGAAGCAGCATGACGAGGCCGCTGGCGCGCAGCCACTTGGCTTCGCCGGCAGCGACGAACTGATCGATGATGCTCTGCGCGCCGTTGGCGAAGTCGCCGAACTGCGCTTCCCACAGAACGAGCGTGCGCGGATCGGCGAGCGAAAAGCCATATTCGAAACCCAGCACGCCGAATTCGCTCAAGGGGCTGTCGCGCACCTCGAACCGGCCAGCGCCCTCGACGTGGCACAGCGGGATATATTTCTCGCCGCTCTTCTGATCGACCCACACGGCATGGCGCTGGCTGAAGGTCCCGCGGCCGCTGTCCTGGCCCGACAGGCGGACGCAATTGCCCTCGGCGAGGATGCTGCCGAAGGCCAGCGCCTCCGCCGTCGCCCAGTCGAACCCCGCGCCGCTCGCGAATATCTCCTTCTTGGCGTCGAGGATGCGCTGGAGGGTTTTGTGGATCGTCACGCCTTCGGGGACTGTCGTCAGCAGTTCGCCGAGCCGCCTGATCTCGTCCTCACCGATCGCCGTCGCGATGTTGCGGCGGCCGAGCACCGGCTCGCCGGGGCGCCCGAGCCCGGCCCAGCGGCCTTCGAACCAGTCGGCCTTGTTCGGCGCGTAGGACACCGCCGCGTCGAAGTCGCGCTCGAGCTCGTCGACATACGCCTTCGTCGTCCGGTCGATCCACGCCTGGTCGACTACGCCCTCGGCGATCAGCCGCTGTCCGTAGAGCTGGCTGATAGGCGGGTGCTGTTTGATCGCCGCATACATTTGCGGCTGGGTGAAGCTCGGCTCGTCGCCCTCGTTGTGGCCGAAGCGGCGGTAGCACCACATGTCGATGACGATGTCCCGGCCGAACGTCTGGCGGAACTCGATCGCCAGCTTGCAGCAGAAGGTCACCGCCTCGGGATCGTCGCCGTTGACGTGCAGGATCGGCGCCTGGACGCCCTTCGCGACGTCGGACGGGTAAGGCGACGAGCGGGCGAACTGCGGACTGGTGGTGAAGCCGACCTGGTTGTTGATGATGAAATGGATGGTGCCGCCGGTGCCGTAGCCGGGAAGCCCCGAGAAGCTGAGGCATTCCCACACGACGCCCTGGCCGGCGAAGGCGGCGTCGCCGTGGAGCAGCAGCGGAAGCACGGTCTTGCCGTGCTTGTCGCCCTTGTAAGTCATGACCGCGCGCGCCTTGCCGAGCACGACCGGGTCGACCGCCTCGAGGTGCGACGGGTTGGGCAGCAGCGAGAGGTGGACCTTGATCCCGTCGAATTCCCGGTCGGACGAGGTGCCGAGGTGATATTTGACGTCGCCCGAGCCGCCGACGTCGGCCGGGTTGGTCGCCCCGCCGGCGAACTCGTGGAAGATCGCCTGGGCCGGCTTGCCCATCACGTTGGAGAGGATGTTGAGCCGGCCGCGATGGGCCATTCCGACGTCGATCTCCTCGACGCCATACTGCCCGCCATATTTGATCACCGCCTCGAGCGCCGGGACCGCGCTCTCGCCGCCGTCGAGCCCGAAGCGCTTGGTCCCGACATATTTCCTGGCGAGGAATTTCTCCCACTGCTCGGCGTGGATCACCTTGGCCAGGATCGACTGCTTGCCTTCGGGCGTGAACTGGATGGCGGCGTCCTTGCCCTCCATCCGCTCCTGCAGGAAGCGCCGCTCCTCGACCTCGTTGATGTGCATATATTCGAGGCCCACGTGGCCGCAGTAATTCGCCTGGAGCACGGCGACGATCTCGCGCACCGTCGCGGTCTCGAAGCCGAGCACGCCGCAAATGAAAATCGGACGGTCGAGGTCGGCGTCGGTGAAGCCATGGAAGGCCGGAGTGAGGTCGGCCGGCACCTCGCGCCGGGTCAGCCCGAGCGGGTCGAGATCGGCGGCGAGGTGGCCGCGCACGCGATAGGTGCGGATCAGCATCATCGCCCGGATGCTGTCCTCGGCGGCGCGGCGGATCTCGTCGGGGGAGGCCCCGGCAGCCGCGGCTTTCTCCGCGACTACGGCTTTGAGCTTGTCGATCGTCGCCTGGGTCGGATCGAGGCCGAGGTTGATCTCGTCGAGCTCGCTGACCGGCCAGTTCGGCCGCTCCCAGCTCGGGCCCGCCTCGCGTTCGATCATTCCGACGGCGTCGTTCATTTTACGCTGTAACCAGCAACTCCTTGAGCGTGGTGCCCAATTCAGATGGGCTTGGGCTGACGGTTATTCCAGCCGCCTCCATCGCCGCGATCTTGCTTTCGGCGTCGCCCTTGCCGCCGGAGACGATCGCTCCGGCATGGCCCATCCGCCGGCCCGGCGGGGCCGTGCGGCCGGCAATGAAGCCGACGACGGGCTTGCGCCGGCCGCGCTTGGCTTCGTCGGCGAGGAATTGCGCCGCGTCCTCCTCGGCGCTGCCGCCGATTTCGCCGATCATGATGATCGACTGCGTCTCGTCGTCGGCGAGGAACATTTCGAGCACGTCGATGAACTCGGTCCCCTTGACCGGATCGCCGCCGATCCCGACCGCGGTCGACTGGCCGAGGCCCCCGTTGGTGGTCTGGAACACGGCTTCGTAGGTCAGGGTGCCCGAGCGGCTGACGATCCCGACGCTGCCCTTCTTGAAGATGTTGGCCGGCATGATCCCGATCTTGCATTCGTCGGGCGTCAAAACGCCGGGGCAATTGGGCCCGATCAGCCGCGACTTCGACCCCGAGAGCGCACGCTTGACCCTGACCATGTCGAGCACCGGCACGCCCTCGGTGATGGCGACGATCAGCGGCACGTCGGCATCGATCGCCTCCAGGATCGAATCCGCCGCAAACGGCGGCGGGACGTAGACCACCGACGCGTTCCCGCCGGTCTTGGCGACCGCTTCGTGCACCGTGTCGAACACCGGCAGCCCGAGGTGCTCCGTGCCGCCCTTCCCCGGCGTCACGCCACCGACCATCTGCGTACCGTAAGCGAGCGCCTGCTGGGTGTGGAACGTGCCGGTTTCGCCCGTCATCCCCTGGGTGATGACCTTCGTGCTGCGGTCGACGAGAATGCTCATGGCCGTTCCCCGGCGAAGGCCGGGGTCCAGGCCCGGCGAGAGCCGGGTCGATCGCCGGCGTGAATGTTGTGCGGTTGGTTCAACAGTAAGCTCCCATAGCGTTCGGCTCCTGGACCCCGGCCTTCCGCCGGGGAACAACTTAGTTCAGGCTTCCGTCGATCTGCCTGCAGGCGACGAGCAGTTCTTTCACCGCATCGACGCTCACATCGAAATTCTCGCGCGCGGCGTCGTCCAGCTCGATCTCGACGATCTTCTCGACTCCGCCGGCGCCGAGCACACACGGCACGCCAACGTAGAGATTGTCGACGCCATACTGGCCGGTGAGATGCGCCGCGCACGGGAGGACGCGCTTCTTGTCCTTCAAAAAGCTCTCGGCCATCGCGATCGCGCTGGTCGCAGGTGCGTAGAAGGCGCTTCCGGTCTTGAGCAGCGCGACGATCTCGCCGCCGCCTCCTCTCGTACGCTTGACGATCGCGTCGATCCGCTCCTGCGTTGACCAGCCCATCTTGATCAGGTCGGGGATCGGGATCCCGGCGACGGTCGAGTAACCGACGATCGGCACCATCGTGTCGCCGTGGCCGCCGAGCACGAAGGCGGTGACGTCCTCGACGCTGACCCCGAACTCCTCGGCGAGGAAGTGGCGGAAACGCGCGCTGTCGAGCACTCCGGCCATGCCGACGACCATGTTGTGCGGGAGACCGGAGAATTCGCGCAATGCCCAGACCATCGCGTCGAGCGGGTTGGTGATGCAGATCACGAAGGCGCCCGGCGCATGCGTCTTGATACCCTCGCCGACCGCCTTCATCACCTTGAGGTTGATGCCGAGCAAATCGTCGCGGCTCATGCCCGGCTTGCGCGGCACCCCGGCGGTGACGATGCAAACGTCGGCGCCGGCGATGTCGGCATAATTGCTGGTGGCCTTGAGCGTCGCGTCGAAGTCGTTGACCGGCCCCGCCTGGGCGATGTCGAGCGCCTTCCCTTCCGGAATCCCCTCGGCGATGTCGAACAGCACGATGTCGCCGAGCTCGCGCATCGCGGCGAGGTGGGCGAGCGTTCCGCCGATCATTC
Source organism: Sphingomicrobium sp. (assembly GCA_045811385.1). GTDB lineage: Bacteria > Pseudomonadota > Alphaproteobacteria > Sphingomonadales > Sphingomonadaceae > Sphingomicrobium. The sequence goes on from JBJMUB010000030.1 coordinate 25,099, forward strand.
CGGCGCCGATCAGCGCGATCTTTTTCCGAGCCATGGGGGCTGGTCCGACCCTTTCTGTTGTTGCTGCGGCGGATTTGGGGAGTCGCCGCTGGTGGAGCGCGGCGCCCGCTTAGCGAGGCGGCCGGTCAGGGGCAACCGCGCAGGCTTGCTTCCCGATGAACGGGCGAGCAACCCGCCGGGTCCCTCCGCGTTCATGTGTCGAAGACCAGACATTCTGGTGGATCGAGGAGATCAACAATGCGCAACCTTATCCTGCTCGCCGGCGCAGCGGCGCTCGCAGCCGCGGGCCCGGCGATCGCCAAGCCCGGTCACGGGCACGGCAACAGCGGGCACAGCGCCGTCAAGCACGGCAAATCCGCCCGCGGAGTGATCGTCAGTGACCGTTTCGGCCGAATGTACGCGCTGAACGCGCGGGGCGGCTGCCCGCCGGGGCTGGCCAAGAAGAACAACGGCTGCCTGCCGCCGGGCCAGGCCAAGAAGCAGTTCAACGTCGGCCAACGCTTCAACCGCAATTTCGGCAATCTGTGGGCCTACAACCAGATCCCGGATTACCTGCGCTCGCAATATACGTTCGATCCGCGGGACCGTTACTACTACGGCAACGGCTACCTCTATCAGGTCGACCCGCGAACCATGCTGGTCGAGCAGGTGATCAGCGCGCTGCTTCGCTGACCAGCTTCTGATGAAAGACGGTCGCCCGGTTCCCGCCGGGCGACCGTTTGTTCACCGGCCCTCTTCGATCAGGCTGAGGATGTTGCCGTCGGGATCCTTGAACCAGGCGGTCTTGAAGCCGCCTTCGCCGACATAGCAGTCGCCGCTCGGCTTCAGCCCGGGCAGGTCATAATGCTCGAAGAAGATGCCCTTGTCCTTGAGCTCGCTCACTTCCTTGTCGAGGTCGTCGACCTGGAAGGTCAGCGCGGTCGCCTTGTTGGTCCCGGCGAACTCCGAGCGATAGACGTTGATCAAGGTGTCGCCGCTCTTCAGGGTGGCGCCCTCGCCGCCCCATTCGTCCTTGGTCTTCAGACCCAGCGTTTCCTCGTAGAATCTGCGCGCCCGGTCAAGGTCCTTGACCGCGATCATCGGCGTTGCGTCCGCTTTGCCTAGCATGAGGCTCCTCCTTTCATGCGATTAGCCAACGGCTGTTCTGCGCGAGCGTTGCTCGAACCGTCCCGAAACGCTGCGGCTGGTAGCTTTTGAAAACCCGCCTGCCCCGTGCTAGCGGCTCGGGCCAAGCAAAGGAGCCGTTCGCTTGGCCGAGTTTTTCCTTCCCCGAAACAGCGTTCCGAAAAAGGGCAAGACCTGGCCCGCCGAAGAGGGCGAGCGGCTCAAGACCTTCAAAATCTATCGCTACGATCCGGACACCGGGGCCAACCCGCGCTGGGACCGCTACACGATCGACCTCGACAAATGCGGCCCGATGGTCCTCGACGCCCTCATCAAGATCAAGAACGAGATCGATCCGACTCTCACCTTCCGCCGCTCGTGCCGCGAGGGGATCTGCGGCTCCTGCGCAATGAACATGGAAGGCCGCAACGGCCTCGCCTGCACGACCGCCATCGCCGACCTCAAGGGCGACATCCAGATCACGCCGCTTCCGGCCATGGACGTGGTCAAGGACCTGGTGCCGGATCTGACGCACCAATACGCGCAATATGCGCTGATCCAGCCGTGGCTGAAGACCGTGACCCCGGCGCCTTCGCGCGAGCGGCTGCAATCGCCCGAGGACCGCTCGATGCTTGACGGCTTGTACGAGTGCATCCTGTGCTTCTGCTGCTCGACCAGCTGCCCAAGCTACTGGTGGAACGCCGACCGGTTCCTCGGCCCCGCGATCCTGCTCCAGGCTTACCGCTGGCTCGCGGACAGCCGCGACGAAGCGACGGGCGAGCGCCTCGACCAGCTCGAGGACCCGTTCCGCCTCTACCGCTGCCACACGATCATGAACTGCGCGAACGTCTGCCCCAAGGGGCTGAACCCGGCCAAGGCCATCGCGGAGACCAAGAAGCTGATCGCCGAACGGGCTGCCTGAGCGGACGCCGCGCGTGAGCGAAGACCCGAACGATTCCGAAGAGATGATGGAGGACGTCGGAGTCCCCACCGGCGCTCGCCCCGACCCTGATCATGAAGGCTGGTACAGCTGGGGCGACTTTCCCCGCGGCAGCTTCGCCGCGGCGACCGGGCGCTTGCTGTTCAAGCCCGACGGGCCGGGGCGCGGCCGAACGCGCATGTTCCCGACCGAGGCGCACATGAACATGGGCGGGTCGATCCACGGCGGCGCGGTGATGAGCTTCATCGACATGTCGATGTTCACCGGCGGCCTCTGCGCCGGGATGGAGCGCGGCCATTATGTGACTCTCGACCTCACCACGCACTTCCTCGCGAGGGGCCAGGCCGGCGCTCCGCTCGAGGCGCATGTCGAGCTGGTGCGGCAAACCCGCGGTCACGCGTTTATCCAGGGCGTGGTCAAGCAGAACGACGAGCCCTGCTACAGCTTCAGCGGCACGCTGAAGCGGATCCGCGAGCGCAACGCTCCGGCATGACCGGCCCCGTCAGGGCTTCCTACGACCAGTTGGTGAGCGCCGGCGAGCTGAGGCCCGACGCGGCGCAGGCCCGCGCGGTGGCCGCTCTCGACCGGCTTGCCGAATCCACCGCCGAGCGCGGGTTGCTCGCCCGCCTGTTCCGCTCGCGGCGGGAGGGGCCTGCAGGAGTCTACCTCTGGGGCGGCGTAGGGCGCGGCAAGTCGATGCTCATGGACCTCGCTTTCGAGCGCATCGCCGTCGAGCCGAAGCGGCGGGTCCATTTCCACGCCTTCATGCTCGAGACCCATGCCCGCCTGCGCAGGGCGCGCGAGAGCGAGGAAGGGGATCCGATCGAGCCGGTCGCTGACGAGATCGCCGAAGAGGCCAGGCTCCTGTGCTTCGACGAGATGCAGGTGACGAACCCGGCGGATGCGATGATCCTGTCGCGGCTGTTCGGCAAGTTGATCGAGGCCGGGGTGAAGGTCGTCACCACGTCCAACCGCCCGCCGCGCGACCTCTACAAGGGCGGGCTCAACCGCGAATTGTTCATGCCGTTCATCGAGCTGATCGAGCGCCGGATGCTCATCGTCGAGGTGAACGGCCCGACCGACTACCGGCTCGACCGCCTGACTGGAGTCCAGGCCTGGCATGTGCCCAACGGGCCGCAAGCGAGCGCGGCCCTCTCCCGCGCCTTTTTCCAGCTCACCGACTATCCTGTCGAAGACCGCGCGAAGGTGCCGTCGGAAGAGCTCGACGTCGGCGGCGGGCGCACGATCCACGTGCCCAAGAGCCTCAAGGGCGTCGCCGTCTTCTCGTTCAAGCGGTTGTGCGGCGAACCGCGGGGCGCGGCCGATTACCTGGCGATCGCGCGCCGCTTCCACACGCTGATCATCGTCGGCATCCCGGTCATGGGGGTGGAGATGCGCAACGAAGCCGCGCGGTTCGTCACCTTGATCGATGCGCTCTACGAACATCGCGTGAAGCTGCTTGCCGCGGCGGACGCCGAACCGGCGGGCCTCTACCAGCAAGGAGACGGCAGCTTCGAGTTCCAGCGCACCGTCAGCC
>JBJMUB010000031.1:0-6918 GCA_045811385.1 Sphingomicrobium sp.
GAGCGGCTCGGCCCGCTTGGTCGTCTGGTGCCCGCGCCGGTCATATTTGTAGCGCAGCGCGGGTGGGAAGCATTCCTCCTCCTCGCGGCCCGGCATGTCGCTCGCGAACGGCTCGCCGCCGACGACCGCCGCGAGCACGCAGCCTTCGGGCCGCGTGCGCTTGAAGCTCTCGATCTCCTGGTTGGTCCAGCGCGACTTGGCCGCGGTGGGCGAGCAGAGGACGACGAGGAATTGCGAAGCGGCGAGCACCGCTTTGATCTCTTGGGCCAGGTCGCCGCCAGCCGAGAGGTCCTGCTGGTCGCGAAAGATCGGCGACAGCCGCCGCGGAACGACGCCGTTCGCCGTCAGCGTGCCGGCGATCGAGCGCGGCACCCGGAATCTCTCGAGCTCGCGATGCAGCCACTCGGCGAGCTCCTTGTCCTTGTGGCTGTAGCTCAAGAATGCGTAGTAGCGGGTGCGCAGGCGTGGGACGCGCCGCACGTCCGCGTCCGCCTCGGCAGCGCGACCAAATGCCGGCATTTGGGCAAGCCTGGCCATAAGCCCCCCAAGCGAGTCCCTGTTAACCCTGTTAACACAAGACGCTAGGAGTCGCGACCATCCGTTTGGGTGAGTTGGCCTGCAGCCGGCGACCGCCTATATGGCCATGCATGTCCATCCGTCCCTGGCGCGACATCGAGCGGCGCAAGTCGCGGCAGATCATGATCGGCTCCGTCCCCGTCGGCGGAGACGCGCCGATCAGCGTCCAGACCATGACCAACACGCCGACCGAGGACGCCGCGGCGACCATCGACCAGATCCGCCGCTGCGAGGAAGCGGGCGCCGATATCATCCGCGTCTCGTGTCCGACTGCAGATGCAACCGCGGCGCTGAAGGAGATCGTCCGCGCGGCGCGGGCGCCGATCGTCGCCGACATCCATTTCCACTACAAGCGCGCGCTCGAAGCGGCCGACGCCGGCGCGGCCTGCCTGCGAATCAATCCCGGCAATATCGGTTCGGAAGAACGCGTGCGGGAGGTGATCGCCGCGGCGCGCGCCAACGGCTGCGCGATCCGCATCGGGGTGAATGCCGGAAGCCTCGAAAAGGACCTGCTCGAGAAATATGGCGAGCCATGCCCCGAGGCTTTGGTCGAAAGCGCGCTCGACCATATCCGGATCCTCGAAGACCATGGTTTTCGCGAGTATAAGGTCGCGGTGAAGGCCAGCGACGTGTTCCTCGCCGTCGCCGCCTACCAGCAGCTGGCCGATCAGGTCGATTGCCCGCTCCATCTCGGCATCACCGAGGCCGGCGGCCTCATCGGTGGCACGGTCAAGTCGGCGATCGGCATGGGCAACCTGCTGTGGGCCGGGATCGGCGACACGATCCGCGTATCGCTGTCGGCCGAGCCGGAGGAAGAGGTCCGAGTCGGGTACGAGATATTGAAAGCGCTCGGAATCCGCAGCCGCGGCGTCCGGGTCGTCTCCTGTCCGAGCTGCGCGCGCCAGGGCTTCGACGTGATCCGCACCGTCGAGGCGCTCGAGGATCGCCTCCAGCACATCAAGACGCCGATGTCGCTGAGCGTGCTCGGCTGCGTGGTCAACGGCCCGGGCGAAGCGCGCGAAACCGACATCGGCCTCACCGGCGGTGGCAACGGCACGCACATGGTCTATCTGTCGGGTGTAACCGACCACCACGTGAAGGACGCCGACATGATCGACCACATCGTCCGGCTGGTCGAAGCGAAGGCGGCCGAGATCGAGGCCGCCGACGCCGCCGCTCAGGCGGACGCCGCTTGATCGACCGCTCACTGGCCCTCGCGGCGCTGCTGACCCTCTCGGCGTGCGATCCCCCGTGGGCGTTCGAGGCCAACGGAATTCCACCACCGGCGAAGTGCCGCTCCGGCCCCGGGCTCAACCGTCACGTCGTCCTGACTTTCTATCGCCGTGCGCTTATCGATAAGGATGTGCGTGGCGCCTTCGAGACGTTCATGACGCCGGGCTTCATCGAGCATAAGCCGGACGTTACGGGCGGGACTCGTGAAGCGACGATCGTCTTTCTGGAAGGACTAATGAAGGAACTTCCGAGCGCTCGCTGGGAGATCGTTCGGAGCGTGGCCGACGAGCATCTCGTCGCGGTCCATGCGCGGTTCCAGCCGGCACCCGGCGCGCCGGAATATGCGATCGCCGACTTCTTCCGCGTCGAAAATTGTCGGATCGTCGAGCATTGGGACGTGGTTGCAGCGCCGACGGACAAGAGCCAGAATCCCAATCCGCGGACCTGACCGAAGGCCCGGGCCGGTTTAGTCTTTTTTCACATCTCGGGCGCAGATTTCGGCGCCATGGCCAAGCTGCTCGTCATTTTGTTTCTCGGAGCGGCACTCGCCAATTCCCTCGCCCACGCGCATTCCGAACCGCCGCTGCTGATCGACCCAGCGCCGGCATCTCCCGCCGGCAAATAATCCCCGCTAAGCGCGGACGCGTGAACCGCGTCGCCCAGCATCCCGTCCAGGCCTTTGCCGTCTGCGTGCTTGGCATCGCGCTGTTTTCCGGAATGGACGCGGTGATGAAGGGCCTGGTCCTCGCGGTCGGCGCGTTCACGGCGATGTTTTGGCGCAACCTCATCGGCATCGGCCTGTCCGGCGTGGCCTATCTGCCGTTCGTGTCCCGCTGGCCGTCGCGCGCGACGATGATCATCCACGTCACGCGTGGCGTGGTGTCCACGGCGATGGGATTCCTATTCTTCTGGGGTATCGGCCGAGTGCCGCTCGCCCAGGCGATCGCCCTTGCCTTCATCGCCCCGCTGATCGCGCTCTGTCTCGCCGCGGCCACCCTCCACGAGCGGGTGAGCCGGAAAACCGTCGGCGCATCGCTCGTCGCGTTCGGCGGGGTGGTCGTGATCTTCATCGGCCAGGCCCGCGCCGAGCTCGGCCGCGAAGCGCTGATCGGCAGCCTGGCGATCATCGCTTCCGCAATTCTCTATGCCGTCAACATCATCCTGATGCGGCGCCAGGCATTGGTCGCCGACCCGCTTGAAATCACCTTCTTCCAGAGCGTCATCGTGACTGCGGTGCTGGCCGTCGCCGCTCCGGTTGTCGGACTGTCGCTCCCGCCGCTCTCACAATGGCCGTGGCTGCTGCTCGCCGCCAGCCTCGCCATATCGTCGCTGATCCTGCTTGGCTGGGGCTATGCCCGCGCCGAGGCGAGCTATCTCGCCGCGACCGAATATACCGCTTTCCTGTGGGCCGCCTTGTTCGGCTGGCTGGTGTTTCACGAGCCGGTTTCGCCCTTCACGGTCGCCGGCGCGGCGCTGATCGTCGCCGGGTGCATCTTCGCCGCCCGCCGCCCGCCGCAGGAGGCAAGCCGCCCGCTCGAGGCCGCCGCCTAGCCCGAGCCCAGCACGTTGATGGTGAAGGCGAGCACCCCGATGTTGAAGACGAACGCGGCGAAGCAGTGGACCGTGACCACGCGCCGGATGCGTTGGTCGGTGATGGTCACGTCCGAGGTCTGGAAAGTCATCCCGAGCGTGTAGGCGAAATAGACGAAGTCCCAGTAACTCGGCTGCTTGGTGCCCGGGAATTCGAGGCCGGAGTTGCCGACGTCGGGCTGGACGTAGGCCAGATGCGCATAGTGGATGGCGTAGAGCGTGTTGGTGAACAGCCACGCCAGCACCAGCGTGGCGATGACCAGGCTCTTGGTCAGCGGCTCCGGTTTCTGGCCGACCGTTTCGGATGCGATCGACGCGAACAGCACCGCGATGACGACGCCGGCGATGGCGAGCAGCAGCGTCTTGTTGGCGTCGTTGATGATCGCCCGGTCGCGAATCACCGCCGCCTCGCGCGTGCTGAGCAGCGGGATGCAGGCCGCGAGGAAAACGACGGCGGCGACGTCGAACCCAGCCATGAAGCTGAGCCAGGGACCGTCGAGCACTCGAGCCGCGCTGAGGGCCGCGACGATGAGGATGACGAGGAACGCCAGGAACCGCGGCGCCGAAGTCATGTTGCCGAAGGCGCGTCGCTCAGCCATGGGCTGCGAGCGTAACGATTGCATATCGCGCGTCCAGTGAAAGGAAGTTCATGGCCTGGGTGTGGCTGATCGTCGGCGGCCTGTTCGAGGTCGGCTTCACGACCTCGCTGCGGTTCGTCGAGGGCTTCCGCAACCTCCCCTGGACAATCGCCTTCCTTATCTCGGTCGCGATCAGCATGGCCCTGCTCGAGCTGGCCTCGCGCTCGATCCCGATGGGCACGGCCTACGCCGTCTGGGGCGGCATCGGCGCCGTCGGTACGGTGCTTGTCGGCATCGCCTTTTTCGATGAGCCGGCGGCGCTCGTCCGAATCCTGCTGATCTTCGCGATCGTCGCCGCGATCGCCGGCCTGAAGCTTACCGGCTGACCGGCCGGAGGTGCGGCGCGATCTGCGGCGCCTCTTCGATCGAACGGTAAAATTTCGGCGCGGGAAACGGCCCGCGCGCCTGCTCGTAAGCGAAGCCGAGATCGAGCAGCAGTTGCTCCGACCACTTCGGTCCAATGAAACTAAGTCCGACAGGAAGCCCCTTCACCAGGCCCATCGGGACGGTGAGATGCGGGTAGCCGGCGACGGCCGCGAGCGAACCCGCGCCGCCGCCCGAGATCTGGTCGCCGTTGACCGCGTCGATTTTCCACGCGGGCGGCATGGTCGGGCCGACCAGGGCGACCACGCGATGGGTCTTGAGCAGCTTGTCGATGCCGTTGGGGCCGGCCGCCTGGAAGCTGATCGTGCGGGCCTTCTTGTACGCCGGGTCGGCCAGGCCCTTGGCCTTCTCGGCCTGCTCGAACGTCTCCTGGCCGAACAGCGCCAGTTCGTCGCCCATATGCTGCTGGTTGAAGGCGATCGTGTCGGCCAGCGTGCGCACCGGGATCGGTGCCGGGCTGCTCTTGAGATATTTGGCGAGGTCCGCCTTGAGCTCGGTCAGCAGCACGTTGAACTCGTTGCGGCCGATCGCGCTGTCGTCGAACTTCTTGATCTCGACCAGGGTCGCACCGCGTTCCCGCAGGACCGCAAGGGCCGTCTCGAACGCGGCGTCCGTGCCGAACCCTGCGGCAAAGCGCATCACGCCGATGCGCTTGCCGCTGAGCGAGCCGGCATCGAGCGCGGCGGCGTAATCGCGCTTTTGCCGGTCGGCGTCGGCCGTCGCCGCATCGGCGGGATCGCTGCCGGCGATCGCGCTCAGCAGGGCCGCGGCCTCGCGAACGCTGGCGGTCATCGGCCCCGCGGTGTCCTGGCTGTGGCTGATCGGGACGACGTGCGTCCGGCTGACCAGCCCGACGGTCGGCTTCAGCCCGACGATCCCGTTGAGGGCCGCCGGGCAAGTGATCGAGCCGTCGGTCTCGGTGCCGATCGCCAGCCGGACGAGGCCGGCCGCGACCGCGGCTCCGCTGCCGCTCGAGCTGCCGCACGGGTTGCGATCGAGCGCCCACGGATTGCGGACCTGGCCGCCGACCGCGCTCCAGCCGGAAATCGAATTGTTGGAGCGGATGTTGGCCCATTCGCTGAGGTTGGTCTTGCCGAGGATCACCGCGCCCGCGGCGCGCAGCCGGGCGACCAGCGGCGCATCGCGGCCCGTTACGTTGTTCGCCAGCGCGAGGCTTCCGGCGGTCGTCGGCAGCGGCCCTGCGGTTTCGATATTGTCCTTAATCAGCACCGGCTGCCCGGCGACCAGCCCGACGGTCCGGCCCGAGCCATCGAACGCCCGCGCCCGGCCGATCGCCGCCGGATCGATCGCGATCACCGAATGAAGCTGCGGATCGATCCGTGCAATCCGTTCCAGCGCGTTGCGGACGTTACGCTCGGATGCACCCGGCGCCTGCGCGTTGGCGCTTCCCGCAAGAGCGACCAACGAAACCAGCACAATCGATCGACGCATCTCGCCCCCTTCAGCCGAGTCAGCGCGGCGCGAGCAATGCGTCGAGCGTCCCCCGGCCCTTTCCGACTTTCTCCAGCCTTGGATAGCGCAGCCCGCCGTGCCAATCGAGCTTCACGGTGCGATAGACGTCGCCGTCGTGGATCAGCAGCTCCGGCGCCGGTCCGTTCGATGCGGCGGCCTTGATCGCCCGCTTGAGCGCGTCGGGGTCGAACTTGCGACCGTTGACCGCGACGATTTCCGACCCGACCGTAATGCCGGCGTTGAACGCGGCGCCATCCCACAGGACGCTGGTGACCTTGGCGTCATTGCCGACCACGAGCCCGCCGGAATAAGTGAGATCGCTGTTCTTCCCGCTTTTCTCGGCGCTCTTGATCCACTTGGTCGGCTCGTCCGCGAAGACCAGCCGGTAGCCGCCCTGAGTAATCCCGTCGAGCGGCGGGCGGGCCGCGACTGAGTAGACCTTCGCGCGCAGGTACGACCGCCAATCGTAGGGTTGGACCGTGTTGAGCGTCGCGACCACGTCGTCGAACGTGTAGGTGAGCTCGCCCCAGTCGCGGTCGCGCATGCCGAAGAAGGCGCGGGCGAAATCGTCGATCGAGCGGCGCCCGCGCGACTGCTGGCGGATGATCCGGTCGACGTCGATCCAGATCAGCTGGCCTTCGCTGTAATAATCCTCGCTGCGCTGCCAGCTGCGCCACGGCTGCGGCGCACGCGACGCGATGATCGGATCGTTGGTCGTGTCGATGAGTGGCCGCCACACGCGGCCCGGCGTGCCGGTGCTGTAGGTCGCCGCCGTCGATGCGATCGCGTCGAGCGTGTCCTGCTTCGACAGCATCCCCGAGCGGGCGCCAAGGATGTAGCCCCAGAATTGCGTCTGGCCTTCGTACACCCACAGCAAATCGTCCTGCATCGGCGTGCGATAGTCGGGCGTCCACAGGCGCGCCGGCCGGCGATACTTGCCGTTCCAGCTATGGACGAATTCATGGGGCAGAACGTTGCGGTCCCACGCCATCTTGTCCCAGTCGGTGAGCGAGGTCGGATTCAT
>JBJMUB010000032.1:0-13284 GCA_045811385.1 Sphingomicrobium sp.
CCGCTCCTCTTTCGACGCGTTGCGTTTGAAAACCGGCTAGGCCGGAGCGCGCGCCGGGGCAAGGGGGGGTGGAACGCTGATCCAGCGAAGGCCGTTGGCTGTCCGTGAAAGGAATCGCCGCAATCACTCTCATTGTCGCCGCGTGCTCGCAGCAGGCCGAGCGGCCAGGCGAGAACGCCGTGCAGCCTGAGGCACAAGTGGCCACCAATGTCGCGGCGCCGACCGGCCAGCCGACCATCGCCGCACCGCTACCGTCCGTGCCGCCGCCGGCCCCGACCCGGACTTCAGACGCTGAAAAATCGCCAGAGGCCGCCGCCAAGGTCCTGCATGCCTATTTCGCCGCGATCGCTGCCAAGCGCTACGCCGATGCATACCGGATGTGGGGCAATGACGGACAGGCGGCTGGCAGGAGCATGAAGCAGTTTGCAGACAGCTTCGCCAGGTACAGAACCTACCACGGACTTGTCGGCAGCCCTGGCCAGATCGAGGGCGCAGCGGGCTCGGTCTATATCCAGTTCCCGGTCAAGGTCACGGGCATGCTCGCACAGGGCGGCGGGTTCGTGCTCGAGGGGCCGATGACGCTGCGCCGGGTCAACGATGTCGCTGGCTCGACCACCGAGCAGCGACGCTGGCACGTTGAATCGAGCGGCCTCAGGCCGGGGCCGTGATTGACGGCAGCGACTACGCTCGGCACGAAGGGTTTCGAGGAGAAACGCAAGTGCCCGACCTCGACCGATTTCGCGCCGATACCCGCGCCTGGCTGGACTCCAATTGCCCGCCGGAAATGCGCGAGCCGATGCGCTCCGAGAAGGACGCCTGCTGGGGCGGACGCAACTTTACGTTCCAGAGTGAGGCGCAGCGACAGTGGCTGGAAGCGATGGCCGGCCGCGGCTGGACGGTTCCGGACTGGCCAAAAGATTATGGGGGCGGTGGACTTTCACCGGCCGAGGCCAAGATCCTCAAGCAGGAAATGGCGCGGATCAATGCTCGCCAGCCACTGACAAGCTTCGGCATTTCAATGCTTGGTCCGGCCCTGCTGAAATATGGCACACAAGAGCAGAAACAGCGCTTCCTGCCCGAAATCGCGCGCGGCGAAATCCGCTGGTGCCAGGGCTATTCCGAACCGGGGGCGGGTTCCGATCTCGCCGGATTGCAAACCAAGTGCGAGGACAAAGGCGACCATTGGCTGGTCAACGGCCAGAAGGTCTGGACCAGCTACGCCGACCAGGCCGACTGGATCTTCTGCCTTGTTCGCACCTCCACTGAGTCCAAGCATGGCGGGATCAGCTTTTTGCTGTTCGACATGGAAACGCCGGGCGTCTCGACGAAGCCCATCCTGCTGATCAGCGGCAACTCACCGTTTTGCGAGACCTTCTTCGACGATGTGAAGGTGCCCAAGGACCAGGTCGTCGGCGAGGTCAACAAGGGCTGGGACGTCGCCAAATACCTGCTCGGCCACGAGCGCGAGATGATCGCCGGAATGGGGCTGAGTGGCGGCCGAATGGGCGGGGGAACGCTGGGTGAATATTTGAGGCTGCACGTCATTCCGACCGACCCGCTGCTCCGCGCCGAGATCGCGGCCTTCGACGTCGACGCGCTCGCCTTCCAGGCGATGAGCGAACGTTTCTCTGCCATGTGGAAGGCAGGCGAAGCGCATCCAGCCAGTCCCTCGATGATGAAATATGCCGGTACGGAATTGAACAAGCGCCGCAACGAGTTGATCATGGCCAGGGGCGGTAGCGACGCCATCCAATATGAGCGTGAGCACGGCGGCCATGACGCGCACGACTGGCTGCGTTCCAAGGGCAATTCGATCGAGGGCGGGACAAGCGAGATCCAGCTCAACATCATCGCCAAGCACATCCTTCGGCTGCCGGGCGCCTGACATGCTGCTGACCGACGACCAGAAGATGCTGCAGGAGACGGCGGCGAGTTTTCTGTCTGAGGAAGGCGGGATCGCGAAACAACTCCGCCGGCTCCGCGATGAAGGCTGCGGCGACGGTTTCGACCACGGCTTGTGGAAGCAGTTCGCCGAGCTCGGGCTGACCGGGATCGCCATTCCCGAGAGCCATGGCGGGCTCGGGCTCGGCGCGACCGAGGCGGCGCTGGTCCTCGAGGAAGTCGGCCGCAACCTAACCCCCTCGCCGTTCCTGACGACGGCGATTGCCGCCGCGCGCGCGGTCGAGGGGACGGTTCACGCCGAGCGCTGGTATCCCGGCGTCCTGTCAGGTGAATCGGTCCTCGCCGTGGCGGTCGATGAAGGCGTGCGGCACGCACCAGAACGGACGGTTTTAGAAGCCAAACGGCAGGGCAACGGGTTCGTGCTCAATGGTCACAAGCAGTTCGCTGTCCAGGCCGGTTCGGCCGACATGATCGTCACGGCTGCGCGCACAGCGGGCTCACCGGGCGAGCGCTACGGGATCACGTTGTTTGCCGTCCCGAAGGGCGTTGTGAAGGTCGAAAACGTGAATCTGACCGACAGCTCGAAAGCGGCGTATCTGTTCTTCAAGAATGTCGAGCTCGATGCCGACGCGGTGATCGGCGAGGTCGATGGCGGCTGGGCGCCGCTGTCGCGGGCGCTCGACGCCGGACGGGCGGGTGCGGCCGCGGAGCTGGTTGGAGTCGCGGCCGGGGCGTCGGCGATGACCTTCGACTACCTCCGCACGCGCAAGCAGTTCGGAAAGTTGATCGGCGCGTTCCAGGCGCTTCAGCACCGCGCCGCGCACCTCTACGGCGAGATCGAGATCGCCCGGGCGGCGGCGTTCAAGGCGGCACAAGCGCTCGACTCGGGCGACGAGCGGGCCGAGCTGTGGGTCGCGGTGGCGAAAGCCAAGGCGGCCGACGTCGCCTCGCTCGCGGTCCGCGAAGGCGTCCAGCTGCACGGCGGGATCGGAATGACCGACGAGCATGACATCGGCCTCTACATGAAGCGCGAGGCGGTCCTCGGCGAATTGTTCGGGGACGTCTATTACCACCGCGGGCGGGTGGCGGAACTGAGCGGTTATTGAGGGCTCAGCCCTTGGCCTTGTAGCCGCCGATGATGCCGAGGATGAAGCTGGTCGCGAGCGCGAGCTGGATCTTCCCTTCCGGGTCGCTCCAGCCGAAATAGGTCGAGCCCCACCCGAACAGCGCCACGAACATGGCAATGGCGATTCCGACGGCCATAATTTGCCCCTCCACCCGGACTCCACGCACCGGCCCGCGCAAGGATGCGCTCCGCACGGTAAACAGAGGGTAAAGCCTTGCCCTCGTTTCGCCGCGCAGCCATAGGCCGGCGCGTCACCCAGCCTCCGAGGGTTTGCCATGAAAGCGCGCGTGTTCGTCACTTTGAAGCCGGGCGTGCTCGATCCGCAGGGCAAGGCGATTCATCATGCGCTCGAGGGGCTCGGGTTCGGCGGAGTCAACGACGTCCGCGCCGGCAAGCTGATCGAGCTCGACCTCGCCGACGGCACCGGCGATGCCGACATCGAGGAGATGTGCCGCAAGCTGCTGGCCAACACGGTGATCGAGAATTTCCGGGTGGAGCGGCTGGAGACGACCTGACGTGCCACGATTCCCGCATATTTCGGGGATAAGGTTCGCTCAGGAGCACATGCATGAAAAGCGCGGTCATCGTCTTCCCCGGATCCAATTGCGACCGCGACATCGCCGTCGCGCTGGAGCAGGTGACGGGGCGCAAGCCGGCGATGGTCTGGCACCGCGAATCCGAGCTGCCCGAGGGCACCGACTTCATCGCTCTGCCCGGCGGCTTCTCCTACGGCGACTATCTGCGCTCGGGCGCGATGGCCGCGCGCTCGCCGATCATGGCCGCGGTCACGAACGCCGCGGGCCGCGGGGCGCCGGTGATCGGCATCTGCAACGGCTTCCAGGTGCTGACCGAGGCCGGGCTCCTGCCCGGAGCGCTGATGCGCAACGCCGGCTTAAGCTTCGTCTGTCGCCCGGTGCCGCTGAAGGTCGAGAACAGCCAGAGCCTGTTCACCTGCGGGTTCGACGCGGGCGAGACGGTCACCTTCCCGGTCGCCCACCACGACGGCAATTACCAGGCCGACGCGGCGACTCTCGACCGGCTCGAGGACGAGGGTCGGGTCGCGTTCCGCTATCTCGACGAGGTCAACGGCTCGGCGCGGCAGATCGCCGGGATCCTCAACGATACGGGCAATGTGCTCGGCCTGATGCCGCACCCGGAGCGAGTGATCGAGCCGGCGCACGGCGGGACCGACGGCCGCCGCCTGTTCGAAGGATTGCTCGAAACCGTCAGCTAGACGCGGTGCCCGGACGCGGCCTTGGCGGTGACGTCGGTGCAGCCGCTGGTCGCTGGTGGAGCCGCGCACATCAGCACCCGGTCGCGGCCCGGAGTGTCGAGCACCCGGACGTAGCGCTCGAAGGTCATCGCATCGACGTAGATGACGACGGTGGTCGCCTGCGCCGAGGCGGCGGAGCCGAAGATCAGGGCCGCAAGGCCGAACCGAACCAAACGCATCAAACCCCCCTCAATCGGCCGAGCTTCGACCGCGCCGATTGAATGCCATGTGAACGGGCGTTCAGACTTTGGCGGAGAAGGGCGTGAAGTCGGTGCCGACGTCGAACACATCGACCCCCTCGCGCCGCTTGAGCCAGCCGACCACGGCATAGGTGACGGGCGTCAGCAGCGCCTCCCAGCCGACCTTGAGCACCCATTGTGTGAGCAAGACGCGGACGACGAGTTCGTCGGTCCACCCGGCCGCGCCCCAGAAGGCGAGCGGGTAGAAGATCGCGCTGTCGACCGCCTGGCCGGCGACGGTCGAGCCGATCGTCCGGGTCCACAAGTGGCGGCCCTTGGTCAGGACCTTCATCCGGGCGAGGACGAAGCTGTTGACGAACTCGCCCGCCCAGAAGGCGACGATCGAGGCGAGCACGATCCGCGGCACCTGGCCGAACACCGCTTCGTACGCGGCCTGGCCGGTCCAGCTCGGGTCGGGCGGAAGCGCGACCACGACCCAGCTCATGAAGGCCATGAACAGCAGCGCTCCGAACCCGGCCCAGATGCAGCGCCGGGCGCGGGCATAGCCGTAGACTTCGGTCAGCACGTCGCCGATCACGTAGGATATCGGGAAGAACAGGATTCCGGCGCCGAACGGCCACGGCCCGATGCCGGGCAAAGTGACCGTCGCGACCTTGCCCGCGCCGAGCACGTTGGACAGCAAGAGGATGGTGACGAACGCCGCCATCACGAAGTCGAAGTAACGGAAATGCGCGCCGGTCAGCGCCCGCGCCTCGACGATGCGTTGGTCGTCCGCTGTCATGGCGCGGAGGCGTAGCGCGGTTCCTTCGCGGGTCAATTGCGGTTAGTCATCGCGCCCACGCGCCCGTAGCTCAGCTGGATAGAGCACGAGCCTTCTAAGCTTGAGGTCGCAGGTTCGAATCCTGCCGGGCGCGCCAATTTTCTACGCCGGCGACGACGCGTTGTCATCGCGGTCCGTTCGGGCTTCCGCCGGACCCGCTCGCGCAGCGCCTGCGCGACATGATCGGGAGTCCTAACCCTCGAGCATATAATCGGCGACGCCGTAGCAGTGGCTCGCCTGGTAGGCGTTGCGGCCGCGGTTCATGTGGGTGAGGTTGAAGCGGCGGATGGCACGCAGCGCGCGCGGGGTCGCGAGGAATTTGCGGATCGACGCGGAGCCGCGGACTTTGACGCCGAGCGTATCGGCTTTCCAGAAGAAGTGGCTGACGTCTTCAGGGCGTTCGACGCATTGCTCGAGGAGGGCCTGATCGAGATGGTCGGGTTCGGGCGATCCGTCGGTGGTAAAATCGGACAGGTGCACAATGAACCTGGCGCGTAGGCCGTCGCCGTCGGGCAGCAGCGTGAACAGCTCCATCCAGCTCGCGTTGACCCGGACCAGCGGCTTGTCGGCGGTCGAAGGCAGGCACGACACCGACCAATAATGACGCTCAGTCCGGCGCGGCATTGGGATGCACATCGCGCCGTAGATCCGCAGGATATCGAGAACTTCCTGGGCCTGCGGGCGCCGAAGCAGCTTCTCGAATTTCGCGGCGTATTTGAAGCGCTGTTCGAGCGACTCCTCGCGCTCGCCGGCGTCGGCCAGGTGGCCCTCGCCTTCGATCCACGGCTGCTGCTCGTCCGGACTGGCAAGCTGGCGCAGGCCCTTCAAGGCACCAGCTTCCCCGGGTTCATGATGCCGAGCGGGTCGAGCGCCTGCTTGATCGCGCGCAGCGCGTGGATTCGGCCGGGCGGAGCGAGCCGCGCGAGCTCGGCGCGCTTCAATTGGCCGATGCCGTGCTCGGCCGAGATCGAGCCGCCGGCCGCGGTGACGAGGTCGTCCACGAAGCGTGTGATCTCGGCGCCTTCCTTCTCGTACCAGCCGAGCGCGGCGTGGCCCGCGGCGCGGACGTGGAAATGGATGTTGCCGTCGCCAAGATGGCCGAAGCCGCTGGCGATGACTCCGGCGAAGCGGCGTTCGACCGCGGCTGCGGCGTCGGCAATGAAGCGCGGCATGTCGGCGACCGGAACGCTGACGTCGTGGGCCAGGGTCTGCCCCTCGGCGCGCTCGGCTTCGGAGATGCTGTCGCGGATCTTCCAGAAGGCGTCGGCCTGCGCCTCGTTGGCGGCGATCGCGGCGTCGGCGATGATGCCTTGCTCGAGCGCCGCGGCGAGCAGCCGTTCGAGCTCGGCGGCGATGTCGGTTGCGGCGTCGGCAGTCGTGGCTTCAACCAGCGCATGCCAGTCGTGCGTGCCGGTCAGCGGCGCTCGGGTGCCGGGGATGTGCCTGAGCACGAGCTGGAGCGAATCTTCGGGAACCAGCTCGAAGCCCTCGACCGCGCCGGTGCGCGCTTCCAGGAAGCGCAGCAGCTCGAGCGCGCGCAGCGGGCTGTCGACTCCGGCCCAGGCGACCGCTCGGGCCGCAATCGCCGGGACCAGCCGCAGGGCCACCGCGGTGACCACGCCGAGCGTCCCTTCGGCGCCGATCAGCAGCTGGTCGAGGCTGTAGCCGCGATTGTCCTTCTTGAGGCCGCTGAGGCCGTCGTGGACCGAGCCGTCGGGAAGCACAGCCTCGACGCCGGCGACGAGCGAGCGCATCGTCCCGAACTTCAGCACCTGGGTGCCACCGGCATTGGTCGACGTAAGCCCGCCCACAGTGCAGCTGCCGCGCGCGCCGAGGGTCAGCGGGAAGCGCATTGCGACCTCGTGCGCGGCGTCGTGCAGGGTGGCGAGGATCACGCCGGCTTCGGCGACCGCGAGGCGGTTCTCGGCGCTGACCGAGCGAATCCGGTTCAGGCGCCGAAGCGACAGCAGGATCTGCGAGCCGTCGGCCGATGGGGTCGCGCCCGCCGCCATGCCCGTGTTGCCGCCCTGCGGGACCAGCGGGACGCGATGCTCGGCGGCGAGCCGGACGATGGCCGACACTTCCTCGGTCGAAGCGGGAGCGAGGATCGCCGGCGAAGCGCCGTGGACCCGGCCGCGCCAGTCGCTGACCCACGGCGCGATCTCTGTGGGATCGGTGATTACGCCCTTCGGTCCGAGCGTCCGCTCGGCTTCGGAAATCAGCTGCGAAATGCTGCCCATCGCGCCGCGCGCTTGGCACGCGCGGTCGGCGGCGTCAAAGCAGTGCGATGCACAGGCCGCCAATCACGCTCATCGTCGCCCGCGCCCGCAACGGGATCATCGGCCGCGACGGCAGGCTGCCGTGGCACCTCCCGGCCGACCTCAAGCGGTTCAAGGCGCTGACCATGGGCAGCGCGATGATCATGGGGCGCAAGACCTTCGACAGCCTGCCTGGGCTGCTGCCGGGGCGGCGGCACATCGTGCTGACCCGCGATCCGGGCTGGAGCGCGCCCGACGCGGAAGTCGCGCACGACATCGACCAGGCGCTTCGGCTCGCCGGCTCGGAGCCGGTCTCGGTGATCGGCGGAGCGGAGCTGTTCGCGCAGTTCCTGCCGCTCGCCGGCCGGATCGAGCTGACCGAAGTGCTCGCCGACATTCCCGGGGATACCGTCATGCCGAACCCCCAGGATTCGGGCGAGTGGCGCGAGCTGTGGGAGGAAAGCCATTCGGCCGAGGACGGTCGCCCGGCGTTCCGCTTCGTCACATTGGAGCGGATTTAGCTCTTCGGGCGCGCGGTCGCATATTTGCGGTAGCGCCGGACCTGGTCGGCGAGCACCGCGTCGACGGCTGGAGCGAGCTTGTCGGCGCCGCCGTTGGCGAAGCCCGCGGCCTTGTAATCCAAGGTCAGCTGCGACCCGCCGGCAGTGGATTTGACCTGGACGTCGAGCACGCCCGCCGTCGCCTCGTAAAGCAAGGGACCGAGCGCCCCGGTCATCACCAGGCGCGTGCCCGGATCGACGTAGGTGACGCGCATATGCTCGATCCCGCCGCCCTTGGGGAAGCGTTCGCAAAAGCAGCCGCCGGGAGTGAGCGTCAGGCTCAGATTCTCGGCCTTGCCGCTGTAGCTGTGCTCGAGGTTCCACCACGCGGGCAAGTTGGCGAACGCCTGGAAGGCGGCCTCCGGCTTAACCACCAGCGGCACGGTGTGCCTGACCTCGAAGCCGTTGGGCGACGAGGCGACGACCTCCGCCGCTGCCGGCGTCGCGACCGCGAGCAGTGCAAGCGCAATGATGACTTTCATGAAGCCCTCCCTGTCGCGGGAGGATGGCGCGCTTAGGCTCCGGCGTCCAGAATCGCGTCGATCTGCGCGGCGACGGCGTCGACGGACGCCATTCCGTCGACCCGCCGGACCAGCCCGCGCTGCTCGTAATACGGCAGGATCGGCGCCGTCTTGGCGCGATACTCGGCCATCCGCGTGCGCACCGTTTCCTCGTTGTCGTCGGGGCGGCGCTTGAACTCGGTCGAGCCGCACACGTCGCACGTGCCGGGCACGGCCGGCTGCTTCAGGTCGTCATGATAGGGAGCGCCGCACTTGGCGCAGGTGAAGCGGCCGACGATCCGGCGCACCAGCTCATCCTCATCGACCACCAGCTCGATCACATGATCGAGCGTCCGCCCACGCTCCGCGAGGAGCAGGTCGAGCGCCTCGGCCTGCGCCTGGGTGCGCGGGAAGCCGTCGAAAATGGCGCCGCATCCGACGCAGGTGTCGAGCCGTTCGCCGATCAGCGCGGTGACGATGGCGTCGCTGACCAGCTCGCCGGCGTCCATGATCGCCCTGACCTTCTCCCCGATCGCCGAGCCGCTGGCGCGCGCTTCGCGCAGCATGTCCCCGGTCGACAGCTGGATCATTCCGCGCGTCGCCTGGAGCCGCGCCGCCTGCGTGCCCTTTCCCGCGCCGGGCGGTCCTAGAAGGATGATGTTCTGCATCGCCGTCCTTCGAGACGCCGCTTCGACAGGCTCAGCGGCTCCTCAGGATGAGCGCTTGAGAGTGCAGTCCGACCCCGCTCATCCTGAGGAGGGACTGAGTAAGCGAAGCGCATCGAAGGCCCGTCTCGAAGGACTACCGCCGCCTCGGCGTGGTCTTGAGCTTCGCCTTCTTGATGAGGTCGCCGTACTGGTGCGCGATCAGATGGCTCTGGATCTGGCTCACCGTGTCCATGGTCACGTTGACGACGATCAGCAGGCTGGTTCCGCCGAGTCGGAAGTTGAGGCCGGCCTGGGCCGAGAGGATTTCCGGGATGAGGCAGATGACCACGAGATAGGCCGCTCCGACGACCGTGATCCGGTTGAGCAGATAGTCGAAATATTCCTCCGTCGCCTTGCCCGGCCGGATGCCCGGGACGAAGCCGCCGTGGCGCTTGAGGTTCTCCGCCGTTTCCTCGCTGTTGAACTGCACCGCGGTGTAGAAGAAGCAGAAGAAGGCGATCAGCAGCCCGTAGAGTCCGAGATAGAGCGGAGCGCCGTGCTGCAGATAGGTGCTGATGGTGATCAGCCAGTCGCTCGCCCCGCCCTCGCCGGCGCGGTTGCCGGCCCACTGCAGCACGGTCAGCGGCATCAGCAGCAGCGACGAGGCGAAGATCGGCGGGATCACTCCGGCGGTGTTGATCTTGATCGGCAGGTGCGAACGCTCCTGCTGCATTCCGCGCGCGGTCTGCCGCTTGGGATATTGGATCAGCACGCGGCGCTGGGCACGCTCCATGAAGCAAATCCCGAGGATCAGGACGACCGAAAGGCCGACGACGCCGATCACGATCATCGGGCTGAGGGTGCCGGTGCGGCCGCCCTCGAGTAGCTGGGCGACGCCTTGCGGCAGGCGCGCGACGATCCCGGCCATGATGATCAGCGACACGCCGTTGCCGATGCCGCGGCTGGTGATCTGCTCGCCGATCCACATCAGGAACAAGGTGCCGCCGACGAGGCTGACGGTGCCCGCGATCTCGAACAGCAAGCCGGGCATGACGACCGCCTGGATGCCCTGCTTCAAGGTCTGCGATTCGAGCCCGCGGATGGCGAGATAGCCCTGCACCAAGGTGATCGCGACGGTCAGGTAGCGGGTATATTGGTTGAGCTTCTTGCGCCCGGTCTCGCCTTCCTTGCGAAGCGCCTGCCACGGCCCGTAGAGGGTGGCGCCGAGCTGCACCACGATCGACGCCGTGATGTACGGCATGACCCCGAGCGCGACGATCGAGAAGCGCTCGAGAGCGCCGCCCGAGAAGGTGTTGAACACGTCGAGGATGCCGCCGCTCTGGGTCTGGTAGAGCGCCGACATGGCGACGGGATCGATGCCCGGGACGGGGACGAACGATAGCAGCCGGAACAGGATCAGCGCGCCGAGGGTGAACCACAGCCGCTTCTTGAGCTCGGTCGCCTTGTTGAAATTGGCGAGCGTAATGCTGGACGCAAGTGTTTCGGCTGCGGATGCCATGAAGTCGAATTCCCCTAAACGCTGACGCTCATATAAGCGGGGTTACCGTCATTGCGAGCGGTGACGTTTAGGCCTCGGCCTTGGCGGCCGCGCGATCCGCCAGCCGCTTCTCGCGCACCTTGCCCTTCTTGGCCTTGGCGAGTTCGGCCGGGTCCTTGCGCTCGATCAGCTCCACCGAACCGCCGGCCTTCTCGACCGCCTCGCGCGCGCCCTTCGACACGCCGGCGACCTTGAACGCCAGCTTGGCCTTGAGCTCGCCCTTGCCGAGCAGGCGGACGCCGTCCTTGCCGCCGCGCGCCAGCCCAGCGCCCTTGAGCGCGGCGTGGTCGAGCGTGCCCTTGATATCGAGCTTGCCGGCGTCGATCGCCTTCTGCACCGCGCCGATGTTCACCTCGGCATAGTCGCGGGCGAAGATGTTGTTGAAGCCGCGCTTCGGCAGCCGCATGTGGAGCGGCATCTGGCCGCCCTCGAAGCCGGCGATGCTGACGCCCGAACGCGACTTGGCGCCCTTCTGGCCGCGGCCGGCGGTCTTGCCGAGCCCCGAGCCGATGCCCCGGCCGACGCGAACGCGCGACTGACGCGCGCCTTTGTTGTCACGGATTTCGTTCAGTTTCATGTCTTTGCACTCGCTTTCGCTTTTGTCGCGCAGTTCCCCGGCGAAGGCCGGGGTCCAGTCCTTTGAAAAAAGCCGCCGGGAGGCGGCTCCTGGGCCCCGGCCTTCGCCGGGGAACAGGTTACGCCGCCTCTTCCACCCGCACCAGATGCTGGACCTTGCGGACCTGGCCGAGAACCTCCGGAGTCTCCTCCACTTCCACCGTGCGGTGCAGCTTGTTGAGGCCGAGGCCGACCAGGGTCGCCCGCTGCGTCTTGTCGCGGCGGATGGGCGAGCCGGTCTGGGTGATCTTGATCTTGGCCATCACTTTTACTCCACGACCGCTTCGGCCTGCGCCTCGGCCTCGGCCGCGCTAGCGCCGCCGCGGCCGAGCAGGTCGGCGACCTTCTTGCCGCGCCGCTGCGAGACCGAGCGTGGGCTGGTCTGCTCCTTGAGCGCCTCGAATGTGGCGCGGATCATGTTGTAGGGGTTGGACGTGCCGACCGACTTGGTGACCACGTCGGCAACGCCGAGGCTTTCGAAGATCGCCCGCATCGGGCCGCCGGCGATGATTCCGGTGCCGGCGGGAGCCGTGCGGATCGTCACCCGGCCCGCGCCGAAGTGGCCGAGGCCGTCATGGTGGAGCGTGCGGCCGTCGCGCAGCGGAACGCGGATCATCGCCTTCTTCGCCGCCGCGGTCGCCTTGCTGATCGCTTCGGGCACTTCGCGCGCCTTGCCGTGTCCGAAACCGGCGCGGCCCTTGCCGTCGCCGACCACGACCAGCGCCGCAAAGCCGAAGCGCTTGCCGCCCTTCACGGTCTTGGAAACGCGGTTGATGTGGACGAGCTTCTCGATCAGCTCCTCGCCGCCGTCGTCGTCGCCGCCGCGGCCACGCCCGCCGCGCCGGTCGTCCCGACGGCCGCCGCCACGACCGCCGCGATCGCCGCCGCCGCGCCCACGCCCGCCGCGCGGTCCACGCGGACCGCGGCTTTCGGGCTGAGCCGGCTGCTCCTCGGCCTGAACCGGAGCAGTCTCAGCGGCAGCTGGCGCAGCTTCGGCCGGAGCCGGAGCAGTTTCGGCCGGAGCCGGCGCTTCGGTTGCGCCTTGGTTCGTCTGATTCTCGTCTTGCATTCTAGAACTCCAGTCCGCCTTCGCGGGCAGCGTCGGCGAGGGCCTTCACCCGGCCATGGAACAGGAAGCCGCCGCGGTCGAACACGACTTGGCTGACGCCGGCTTTCTTGGCCCGCTCGGCCAGAGTCTTGCCGACCGCCGCAGCGCCGTCCCTGGTCGCGCCGGTCTTGCCCTTGAGGTCCTTGTCGAGCGTCGAGGCGGCGGCGAGCGTCTTGCCGACGGCATCGTCGATGACCTGGGCATAGATGTGCCGGCCCGAACGGTGGACCGAGAGCCGCGGCTTGCCGCTGGCGCGCGCCCGAAGCGACGTGCGCACGCGGCGGCGGCGGCGATCGAAGAGTGAGAGTTTGGCCATGGCTTACTTCTTCTTGCCTTCTTTGCGGAAGATGTACTCGCCGCGGTACTTGATGCCCTTGCCCTTGTACGGCTCGGGCTTGCGCCAGCGCCGGATCTCGGCCGCGACCTGCCCGACCTGCTGCTTGTCGATGCCGCTGATCTCGACCGTATTCTGGTCGGGAGTCTTGACCTCGACGCCCTCGGGCACCGGGAAGTTCACGTCGTGGCTGTAGCCGAGCTGGAGGCGGAGGTTCCGGCCCTGGGCCTGGGCGCGATAGCCGACGCCGGTGATCTCGAGCACCTTGGTGAATCCCTCGGTCACTCCGGTGACGAGGTTCTGGACCATCGTCCGCTGCATGCCCCAGGCGGCGCGCGCCTGCTGCGTCGGTCCGACCGGCGTAACCAGGATCTCGTCGTCCT
>JBJMUB010000033.1:0-13813 GCA_045811385.1 Sphingomicrobium sp.
TGTTCTCCGACAGATGCTCGAGTTCGACCCGGCCAGTCAGCGATTCCCCGAGCTGCTTGACCTGGTAGACGATCTTCCCGGCAAGCGCGGCGTCGGCCAGGAAGGCTTCCCATTCGTCGGGCAAATCGGTCGAAAAATCGGCGACGATCGCATGGCAGCTGCGCGTGTCGTGGAGCCGCGGGCGAGTCAGCAGTTTCCACTCGACGCCGGAGATTCGCGTGATCGCGTTGATCGCGCCGAACGGCACCACGGCAATGCGCCGGCGGACATTCTTCTCGGCATAGACATACAGCAGATAGAGAAAAGCCACGTGGGCCAGAAAGCCGGCTAGCAGTCCGACGCGATCGTAAGGGAAGCGGGTCATCACGAAATAGACAATGGTGAGGCCGTGCCCGGTCAGCGCCGACGGGAAGATCACGTAGCTGCGGCGGATGCCGGGATAGGTCTCGATCGACAGCCGCATCCAGAACGCGATGACGATCGCCGTGACGTTGGCGATCACCGTGTTGAGGGTCGCCGCCTCGACCATTGTGCCGGGCAGCAACGGGCCACGCGAGAGCCACGGCAGCAACGCGCCGATGACCAAAGCGCCAGCGAACTGAAAGCGCTTGCGCACCAGGATCGATCCGGCGCCTACCCGCGACACGCGTTCGTGCTTCACAGCGCCCACCGGTCGATCGCTGGCGGCAATGTCCGGTCGCGCCACATGTTTTTGAGGTCGGCGAGCGTCCCGTCCGGCGTGACCATCGCCTCGATGCTGCCGTCGGAAAGCTCGCGATATTCGCGGTGCGCGACCGCGCCGACGACGAGGTCATAGCGCTCGCCGTTCAATTCGGTCAGGTCGAGCCCGTGCTCGCGCCGGACCTCGGCCGGATCGGCCAACGGATCGGCGACCGCGACGTCATGCCCAAGCCATTGCAACCGCCGCACCACGTCGACGCTTCGGCTGTTGCGCAGGTCCGGGACATTCTCCTTGAACGTGAGGCCGAGCACCAGCGCCTTGCCCGCCTTCTTGCGGCGCTCGTGGAGGGCGTCGGCGATCCACGCGCCCATCCCATCGTTGGTCTCGCGTCCGGCGAGGATTACTCGCGGCTTGTGGCCGAGTTGCTGCGCGAGGTGGCTCAAATAATAAGGATCGACCCCGATGCAGTGACCGCCAACCAGGCCCGGTTCGAAGCCGAGGAAATTCCATTTGGTCTTGGCCGCTGCAAGCACGTCCCACACCGACAGGTCGACCTTAGAGAAGATCTGCGCGACCTCGTTCATGAAGGCGATGTTGATGTCGCGCTGCGCATTCTCGATCGCCTTGGCCGCTTCGCCCGCCTTGATCGAGGCCGCGCGGAACACGCCGCCGCTGGTCACCGCGCCGTAGATTGCGGCAAGCTGCTCG
Source organism: Sphingomicrobium sp. (assembly GCA_045811385.1). GTDB lineage: Bacteria > Pseudomonadota > Alphaproteobacteria > Sphingomonadales > Sphingomonadaceae > Sphingomicrobium. The sequence goes on from JBJMUB010000033.1 coordinate 1,391, forward strand.
ACGACCTCGGAGTCTTCGCCGGCGATGACTTTGGTGATTCGGTCGACGGTGTGCTCGCGGTCGCCGGGATTGATCCGCTCGGGCGAATAGCCGAGGCGGAAATCGCGGCCGCGAGTCAGGCCTGCGGTCCGCTCGATCTCCGGCCCGCAAATGTCCTCGGTCACTCCGGGATAAACGGTGCTTTCGTAAATGATCGTCGGACGCCGCTGCGGATCGATCAGGCGGGCGACCGTCCGTGTCGCGGCGAGCACTGCGCCGAGGTCCGGATGATTGCTGTCGTCGACCGGCGTCGGAACGGTGACGATGTAGACGTCCGCGCCGGCGCATGTCTGCGCGTCGTCGCTGAGCGCGAGCGAGCTCGAGCGAAGGTCCGCTTCGGCGACCTCGCGCGTGCGGTCGTGGCCGCGCTTCAGCTCCGCGATCCTGCCCGAATCGACGTCGAACCCGGTCACTTCGAACTTGCGCGCCAGGGCGACGGCGAGCGGGAGTCCGACATAGCCGAGACCGACCACGACGATACGCTTCGGCTCACTCATCGGACCTCCTATATACGCTCACTGCCGTTTCGGATGCAGTTCCGGTCCGGTTCGGTTCCGATCAGGCCGGAAGCTTGCCGCGGCCGACGCCGAAATAATCGAGCCCGGCGCGCTCGGCTTCGTGCGGGTCCCACACATTGCGGAGATCGACCAACGCCTTGCCGCGCATCCGCGCCGCGAGCGTATCGAGGTCGAGCGCCCGGAACTCGTCCCATTCGGTCACGATCACCACCGCATCCGCGCCGTCAGCGGCGGCATAAGCGTCCGTCACCCGCTCGATTTCGGAATTGTCGAGCTCGGCGACCGGATCGAACGCGGCGATGGTCGCACCCTGTTCGGCCAAGGCCTTGACCAGGGGAATCGACGGCGCTTCGCGCATATCGTCGGTGTTGGGCTTGAAGGCCAGGCCGAGCACACCGATGCGCTTGCCGGCAACGCTTCCTCCAAGCGCCCGAACGACCCGATCGGCCATCGCCGCCTTGCGCTCGTCGTTGACCTTGACGACGGCGGAGACGATCTGCTGCTCGACTCCAGCCAGGTCCGCGGTCTGCAGGAGCGCCAGCGTATCCTTGGGGAAGCAGCTTCCGCCATAGCCCGGGCCGGCGTGAAGGAACTTGGGCCCGATCCGGTTGTCGAGGCCGATGCCGCGGGCAACGTCCTGGACGTCGGCGTCGACCGCTTCGCACAGGTCCGCGATCTCGTTGATGAAACTGATCTTGGTCGCGAGGAACGCGTTGGCGGCATATTTGGTCAGTTCGGCCGTCCGCCGACCGGTGAACAGGATCGGCGCCTGGTTGAGGAACAGCGGCCGGTAGATCTCCTTGAGCACCTCGCGCGCCCGCTCGTCATCGGTCCCGACCACGATCCGATCGGGGATCTTGAAGTCGCGGATCGCCGCGCCCTCGCGCAGGAATTCGGGGTTGGAAGCGACCGAGATTCCGTCCGCGCCTTCCTCCTTCAGCAGTTCGACGATCTTGTCGCCGGTTCCGACCGGCACCGTCGACTTGGTCACGACCACCGCGCCCGGCGCGATGACCCCGGCCAGCTCGCGGACCGCATCGAACACATAGGTCAGGTCGGCATGGCCGTCGCCGCGCCGGGCCGGCGTGCCGACCGCGATGAACACCGCTTCCGCCTGCTCGACGCCTGTGCCGAGGTCGGTCGTGAAGCTCAGCCGGCCGCGCTCGACGTTGGCCTTGACCAGCGCCTCGAGCCCCGGTTCCCAGATCGGCATGACGCCGGCGTTGAGGCCGTCGATCTTGGCCGAATCCTTGTCGACGCAGGTGACCTGGTGCCCGAAGTCGGCAAAGCAGGCGCCCGATACGAGCCCGACATAGCCGGTGCCGATCATCGCGATGCGCATGCTTACTCCTCAATGCGTCGGGGAAGGCGCCCCTTAGCCGCCACTGGCCGGAATGAACAAGGCGTTCGGCCCAACGCCTAGTTTTCGCCGCAAAATCCCTATATTGGCGCGGCCCTTCCGATGAACGTCACAACGCTCCCCAAGCCCCCGCGCGTCGGGCTGGTCTCGCTCGGCTGTCCCAAGGCCCTGGTCGACAGCGAGCGGATCATGACCAAGCTGCGCGCCGACGGCTACGACATGTCGCCCGATTACGCCGGCGCCGACGTGGTGCTGGTCAACACCTGTGGCTTCCTCGACAGCGCCAAGGAGGAGAGCCTCGAGGCGATCGGCGAAGCCATCGCCGAGAACGGGCGGGTGGTCGTCACCGGCTGCATGGGCAAGGAGGCCGAGGTCATCCGCGCGCGCTTCCCCGACGTGCTCGCGGTCACCGGTCCGCAGCAATATGAGGAAGTCGTCGCCGCGGTTCACGAGGCCGCGCCGCCCGTCCCGTCGCCGTTCATCGACCTGGTTCCCGAAGCGGGGCTCAAGCTCACTCCGCGCCACTACAGCTATTTGAAGATCTCCGAGGGCTGCAACCACCGCTGCGCCTTCTGCATCATTCCCTCGATCCGCGGCGACCTCGTCAGCCGCCGCCCCGACGCGATCCTGCGCGAGGCCGAGAAACTGGTCGCCGCCGGCACACGGGAGCTTCTGGTCATCAGCCAGGATACCTCCGCCTATGGCGTCGACATCCGCCATCAGCCGCGCCCGTGGAAGGGCGGCGAAGTCCGCGCCCATATGACCGACCTATCGCGCGAGCTGGGGAAGCTCGGCGCCTGGGTCAGACTGCATTATGTCTATCCCTACCCGCACGTGAACGACGTCGTCCCGCTGATGGCCGAGGGACTGGTCCTCCCTTATCTCGACATCCCGTTCCAACACGCCAGCCCCAACGTGCTTCGACGCATGCGCCGCCCGGCCAACGACGCCAAGGTCCTCGAGCGCATCCGGTCGTGGCGCGAGCAGGTACCGGACCTCGCGATTCGCTCGAGCTTCGTGGTCGGCTTCCCCGGCGAGACGGACGAGGACTTCGCCTATCTGCTCAACTGGCTCGAGCAAGGGCAACTCGACCGCGTCGGCGCGTTCAAGTTCGAGCCGGTCGAGGGCGCGCCGGCGACCGCGATGGACGGTCAGGTCCCGGCCGGGCTCAAGCAGGAGCGCTATGAAGCGGTGATGGCCCTGTCGGCGCGGATCAGCGCCGAGAAGCTCGCCGCCAAGGTCGGCTCAACCATCGACGTCCTGATCGACCGCGTCGACGATCAACCGCCCGTCGACGTCCTGGACAAAGGGCACCTCGACGCCCCTCATCCCGAACACCATCATGGCGTCGGCGCCACCGGCCGCTCCAAGGCCGACGCGCCCGAGATCGACGGTGAAGTCCACCTGCGCGACGCCGGCGGCCTCAAGCCCGGCGACATCGTCCAGGTCCGCATCGAGGATTCGGACGAGCACGATTTATACGGAGTGCCGCTTTAGCTCCGCGGATCGTCGACGAGTCGCCGACCGGTCCGGCGGGCGTAATATTGCGCGAGCTCCTGGTGAACCGAGCGCGCTTTGACGCACGTCGCTCGCTTCGCCGCAGCCCGTTCCGCCGCCTCCCGTGCCCGGTAATAGTCGGCTGACCCCTCGCTGGCGGAAGCCGCCGGTTCACGGTCCGTGTTCCGGGCAACGCCCCATGGCTCGCGGAAAATGAGGAACCCCGTCGGGCCTTCGATCATAGTCATTGGTCGTCGTCGTCGACATTCGCGGCGACCTCCTCCCAATGATGTTTGCCGGGCTTGTTCCCGGCGATTTCGGCGGCTTCGCTGCGAGCTTCCGCATAGACGTCGGCGAAATCTCCGAACTTCGCCTCGACCGCGGAGGCATCCTTTTCTGTCGGTTTCTTGGGGGTTTTTGGTGAAGACACTGACGCACACTCCAAACTACTGTCTTTGCTCGCTAAATGCTCGTTCAGTTGGAGAGTTTCGCCAGTCTAATCGAAGTTATGACGATTCCTCGGACAACGCGGTCCGACGCCGCTTCGGCATCCCGCCGCCGCTTCGGCGCTCGCCTGCTTTCGCAACACGATCGGACGATCGACTCGAATGACGCCGTGATGAACCTGCGCGTACCCGCGCGCCACTAACGTCTCACTCGGCGCGCCTGGCTTAAGCGGCGCGCCGCCGGGGCGGGGAACAGGGAGGCACGTCATGGCATCCACGACCCACATCCTTCTCGCGCTGGCAAGCGCCGCGGCCCTCACCGGGACGACGGCCCTCGCCCAGCCGGGTCCGCAGGGCGGTCGCAAATTTTCGACCGCGCTCACCGGCGCCGCCGAGTGCAATGCGTCGGGCACATGCAATCTCGGCGACCCCGACGGCACCGGCACCGCGGAGATCACCGTCAACGTCGGGCAGCAGCGGGTATGCTGGGACATCACCACGCAGAATCTGGGGACGATCACCCGCGGTCACATCCACAGGGCCCCCGCCGGTGTCGCCGGATCGATCGTCGTTCCGTTCTTCGAGGCCAACGCGGTCGACCTTTCGGGCTGCACCCCGACCACGCAGCCGGTCGACCGGGCGCTGCTCCGGGACATCCTCCAGCATCCGCAGAATTATTATGTGAACGTCCACACCGCCGACTTCGCCGCAGGCGCGATCCGGGGGCAGCTCAGTAAGTAAGGCCTAGGCCCGGCGGCGCCGCCACCAGCGGATCGCAAGCAGCACGAGCGCGCACGCAAATGTGTCCGCGACCCAGTCGAGCGCATCGCTGTCGCGATGGAGCGCGGGGATTGCCTGCACAACCTCGATCAGCGCGCCGAACAGCGACAGTGCGATGGCGATCTTGAGCAGCGGCGCGCGGGCGTAGGCCCAGGCGCCGAGCAGGCTCAATGTCGCGAACGCGACGATATGCTGGATCTTGTCATTGGGCTCGCCGGGGACGTGCGGCGGGTGCGGGATCACGGCCATGACGAACGCGAACGCGGTCGCCGCCCAGAACAGAACGCGCGGATAGAAAGAGGATCGCATCACTGGACAGCCCTGCCGCCCAAGCTAGGCTGCGGCAATGCTCAAACTCGCCCCCGCGCTCCTCGCGCTCGTATCGCTTGCCGCCGCCGCCCAGCCGCTGACCCCGGCCGAAACCGCGAAGATCGACCAGATCGTCACGCGCGCGCTCGCCTCGGAGAATGTGCCTTCGGCCTCGATCGCCGTCGTCCGCGACGGCCGGATCGTGCTGACCAAGGCCTATGGCAAGGCCAACGAAGGCCTCGCAGCAACCCCCGCCCTTCCCTACCAGATCGCCTCCAACTCGAAGCAGTTCACCGCGATGGCGCTGTTGCTGCTCGAAGATGAGAGCAAGCTCAGCCTCGACGACCTGGTCGCCAAATATCTGCCCGGGATCAGCGGCGGCGACCGAATCAAACTGCGCCAGCTGCTAAGCCACACCTCGGGCCTTCAGGACTTCTGGCCGCAGGACTACAGCTTCGCCGCGATGTCGCGGCCGACGACGCCGCAGCACATCGCCGACCGCTGGGCGAAGAAGCCGCTCGACTTCGATCCGGGTCAGCAATGGCAATATTCGAACACCGGTTACGTCGTCGCGGGGATGATTGCCGAGAAGGTCAGCGGCCAGCCCCTGATGACCTATCTCACGCGCAAGATCTTCAAGCCGTTGGGAATGACCAGCGTCCGCGACCAGGACGAAACCAACACGCCGGCCTTTCCGGCCGGCTACGGCCGTTATGCGCTCGGACCGATCCGCCTCGTCGACCCGCCGGCGCGCGGCTGGCTCTACGCCGCGGGCGAATTGTCGATGACCGCGCAGGATCTCGCCAAGTGGGACATCGCGCGGATCAACCGCTCGCTGATCCCGGCCGACGACTGGGCGGCGCAGGAAAGCGAGGTGAAGCTCAACGACGGCAAGGGCACCGGCTATGGCCTCGGGGTCAGCGTCCGCCCCGCGAACGGCCATCGCGCCGTGCGCCACACCGGCGAAGCGGTCGGCTTCCTTTCGGCCAACACCGTGTTCCCCGACGACCGCGCAGCCGTCGTCGTTCTCACCAACAGCTGGAACACCGGCGGCGCCTACACCCGGATCGCTCGGGAGATCGCCGATGTGATCCTGCCGGCCGCGCCCGGAACGGCGCCGGTCGACCCGGTCGCCGCGGCCCAGGCGAGCCTCGCCCGCGCCGTCTTCGACCAGCTCCGCGCCGGGCACCTCGACCGCTCGCAGCTGACCGAGAACGCCAATTTCTATTTCACGCCGCAGGCCCTTGCCGACTTCCAGTCGAGCCTCGCGCCGCTCGGCGAGCCGATCGCGTTCGAGCCAAGCGGCAGCCCGGTGCTTCGCGGCGGCTTCGTCATCCAGGGCTATACGATCAAATATCCCGGCCGCACGCTCGACCTGTCGACCTTCTACGAACCGGGCGCCAACGGGCGGATCGAGCAGTTCCTGGTCAGCCCCGGAGAATAGAGCGCGCATGACCGATTTCGCGGCCCTCCTCGTCGCCGACCGCGGGCAGAAGGCCCGACCGATCCATCTCGTCGACAAAGACAGCTTCGGCGGGTGGGCGAAGGGCCGGCCGGCCGAGGACCGCGCGTTGCTCGCGGCGCACCGCTTCGACGGGAAGAAAGGCTTCGCGTTCGTCCTTGTTCCCCGCGGCAATGATTTCGAAGTGGTCGGCGCGGTCAAGAACGCCGCCGAGCTGTCGCCCTGGTGCCTCGCCAGGCTCGCCGAGAGCCTGCCCGAGGGCACGTATAAGCTGGCCTCAGGGGAACCGGAAAAAGCGGCGCTCGGCTGGCTGCTCGCGCAGCATCGGTTCGACGCGTATCGTTCAAAACAGGACGAGCCCGAGCGCGGGGCGCGCGTGCTCGTCACCGCCGACGCGGCGAGGATCGACCAGGCGGTGCGGCTGGCCGAGGCGACCGTCTTGGTCCGCGACCTCGTCAATACTCCGGCGGCGGACCTTGGCCCGGCGCAGATCGAGCAAGCGGTAAAGACTGAGGCGAGCCGCTGCGGCGGCAAGCTCAGGATCACCATCGGGGACGACCTCGCCAAAGGCTATCCGCTGATCGCCGCGGTCGGCGGCGCGGCGACGGCGGAACGGGCTCCGCGCCTGATCGAGCTCGAGTGGGGCGACACCAGGCATCCGCGCGTGGCCATTGTCGGCAAGGGCGTGTGCTTCGACAGCGGCGGCCTCGACCTCAAATCGGCCTCGGGCATGCGGCTGATGAAAAAGGACATGGGCGGAGCTGCGCACGCGCTTGCCCTCGCGCGCCTGATCACCCTGGCGAAGCTGCCGGTGCGCCTTCATCTGCTCATCCCGGCGGTCGAGAATGCGGTGTCGGGCGCGGCCTACCGGCCCGGCGACATCGTCGCGTCGCGCAAGGGCCTTACCGTCGAGATCGACAATACCGACGCGGAAGGCCGGCTGATCCTCGCCGATGCGCTCGCCAAAGCGGTCGAGGACAAGCCCGAGCTGATCGTCGATTTCGCGACGTTGACCGGGGCCGCCCGTATCGCGCTCGGGCCCGATCTTCCGGCGACCTTCGCCAACCGCGACGACCTCGCCGCCGAGCTCGAGGCCGCCGCGCGCGATGTCGAGGACCCGCTGTGGCGAATGCCGTTGTGGGATCCGTATGACGAATTGCTCAAAAGCGACATCGCCGACTTCGCCAATGCCTCGGGCTCGCCGATGGCCGGCTGCATCACCGCCGCGATGTTCCTTAAGCGCTTCGTCCCGGACGAGATCGCCTGGGCGCATCTCGACACCTATGCGTGGCGCGATCCGGCCAAGCCCGGACGGCCGAAGGGCGGCGAGGCCCTGGGGCTGCGCGCGGTGTTCGAGGCGCTGCGCCGCCGCTACTTCCACACGTGACAGCGCAATTCTCAGAAAAACGGCCCTTTTCCTGTATCCTGCCTGCAACATTTCGGCTCGCTACCGGTTTACTGGGAAGTTACGCGGCCACGGGACGGAGACTGGCAGCATGGGCGAGGTTTCGCTTACCAGCTGGATGAGGGCGCTCATCGCCTACGTCCGTTCGGGCGAGCCGGACCTTACCAACCGGCAGATGGCGCTGCTGATGCTCGTCTACCTGACTCCCGGTCCGCATACGGTCCGCGGCCTCGCCCGCGTGCTCGGGGTTTCCAAGCCGGTCGTGACACGCGCCTTGAATACCCTCGGCGCGCTCGGCTATCTGCGCCGCGAACGGGACCAGGACGACCGGCGCAACGTGTTCGTCGTCCGGACCAGCAGCGGGGCGGAATTTCTTGAAGGCTTCAAGCGCAACCTCCGCGAGGGGGACGGCAGCAGCGCGGCGCACCGGCCGATCATCGGCCAGGCGCACGCCTACGCGCATCAATCCTGACGGGATCGCCCTGACCGGCCCGTCCAATCCGCCGGACCCTGACTTCAACGCCTACCGCAAGGACCTCGCCGACGTTGCGCTCGCCGACCAGGTGATCGCCTCGCATTACGCCGAGCCGCTCGACCGTGTGATCGCCCAACGAACCGAACTGCGCGCCGCCCCGGCCGCGGATGCCGAGGTCGTTCGCGAGCTCCAGGCGGGCGATCGGTTTGCGATGCTCGACGACACGGTCGGCTGGGCCTGGGGCTATGCCGGCGACGACCGCCGGGTCGGTTACGTCCGCTCGGACGCGGTTCGCGCGCCTTAGGTCACATCTCGCCGCGCTGGCGGCGGATCGCATACCATTTGGCGACGTTGGCATTATGCTCGGCCAGCGTCGTGGCGAACACATGGCCGCCGTCGCCCGCCCCCGTCGCCACGAAATAGAGCGCTTCGGTCTTGGCCGGATGAAGCACCGCCGCGATGCTGTGCTTACCCGGGTTCGCGATCGGCCCTTCGGGAAGGCCGCTGCGGCGATAGGTGTTGTAGCCGTTGTCGGCGTGAAGCTCCGACTTGAGGATTCGCCGACCCAGGGGCTTCCCCTTCGTCACTGGATAAATGACCGTGGGATCGGCATCGAGCTTCATGCCGATCCGCAGCCGGTTGCAGTAAACGCCGGCGATCATCGGCCGTTCGCTGGGCTTCGCCGTTTCCTTCTCGACGATCGAAGCCAGGATCACCGCCTGCTCCTTGGTCGCGATCGGGCAGTCGGTGCTGCGCCTGGCCCACAGCGCGTCGAGGGTTTTGGCCATGGCTTTTTCCATGCGGCCAACGAGCGCTGCCCGCGCCTCGCCGCGCTGATAGCCGTAGCTGTCGGGGAGGACCGAGCCTTCCGCGATCGCCGGGACCGGCCCGGCCAGGTACGGGTTCGCGGCGAGCTTGTCGCTGACGATGACCGACGGCATTCCCGGCGTCACGGTGACCAGCCGCTGCACCGGCCGGCCGTGCTGGAGCAGGTCCAAAACCGCGGCGCCGCCCATGCCCCGCGGGATCTCGAACTCGCCGGCCTGGATCGGGTCGCCTGAGCCGAACAGTCGGGCCATCACGTAATAAGTCCGCGCGGTCCCCGGGATCGCGCCGTGCTTGGCCAGCTGCCGCGCCGCCGAGCCGACGCTCGAGCCCTCCTCGATGATCACGGTATGCGGCCCCGGCTTCGGGCCCGGCGACCACCACAGAAACCACAATGCCAGCAGCGCGGCGAGGACCAGCCCGCCGGCGCCGATCAGCAGGCTGCGCCTCACACGGCCTTCATGATCAGCGAAGCGTTGGTCCCGCCGAAGCCGAAGCTGTTGTTGAGCACCGCTCGCACCGAGCGCTCCTTGGCCTTGTGCGGGACGAGGTCGACGCCTTCGGTGCCCTCGCTCGGATTGTCGAGGTTGAGCGTCGGCGGGACCACCTGGTCGCGGAGCGCGAGGATGCAGAAGATGCTTTCGACCGCTCCCGCGCCGCCGAGCAGGTGACCGATCGCGGACTTGGTCGAGCTCATCGACAGCGAGCCGATGGCATTGCCGAACAGCCGCCGGACGGCGCCCAGCTCGAGCTCGTCGCCGAGCGGCGTCGAGGTGCCGTGGGCATTGATATAGTCGATGTCCGACGGCTGCAGCCCCGACTTCTTGAGCGCCATCGCCATCGACCGGTAAGCGCCGGAGCCCTCGGGATGCGGCGCGGTGACGTGGTGCGCGTCGCCCGACAGGCCGTAGCCGACCACCTCGGCATAGATGTTCGCGCCGCGCGCCTTGGCGTGCTCATATTCCTCGAGCACCACCACGCCCGAGCCCTCGCCCATCACGAACCCGTCGCGGTCCTTGTCGTAGGGCCGGCTGGCCTTTTCCGGCTGGTCGTTGAAGTTGGTGCTGAGCGCCCGCGCCTGGGCGAAGCCGGCAATTCCGATCGGGCAGATGGTCGCCTCGGCGCCGCCGGCGAGCATGATGTCGGCATCGTCCATGGCGATCATCCGCGCCGCGTCGCCGATCGAGTGGGCGCCCGTCGAGCAGGCGGTGACCACCGCGTGGTTGGGGCCCATCAGCCCGTATTTGATCGAGACCTGGCCTGAGATGAGGTTGATCAGCCGGCCGTGGACGAAGTGCGGACTGACCCGCCCCGGCCCGTTCTGGTGAAGGTTGACGCTCTCCTTCTCGATCCCGGGCAAGCCGCCGATCCCCGAGCCGATCGACACCCCGGCGCGGAACCGCGTCGCTTCGTCCATCTCGGTCAGGCCGGCATCCTCGATCGCCTGGCCCGCAGCATCGATGCCGTAGACAATGAACGGGTCGACTTGGCGCTGGACCTTGTGGTCGACACGCTTGGCCGGATCGAAGCCATAGTCGTGGTCGGCCGGCTTCACTTCGCAGGCGATGCGGCACTTCTGGTCGCTGGCGTCGAACCTGGTGATCGGCCCCGCCCCGCTCTTCGCGGCGACAATGTTCTTCCAGCTGGTCTCGACGTCGCCGCCCAAGGGCGTCACCAGACCCAGACCTGTCACGACGACACGGCGCATGTCAGTCACTCCAAATGCAACAGGCTCAACCCGCGAGGGCTGAGCCTGTATCCTTCGAGACGCGCCCCCGTCAGCCTTCGGCTGCTCGGTCGCTCCTCAGAATGAGCGGCGAGTTTTCAATCCCGCTCATGCTGAGGAGCCGCTGAGCGAAGTCGAAGCGGCGTCTCGAAGCATCAGCCCTTGTTCTGGTCGATATAGTCGATCGCGTCGCGGACCGTCGTGATCTTCTCCGCGGCGTCGTCCGGGATCTCGACCCCGAACTCTTCCTCGAAGGCCATGACCAGCTCGACGATGTCGAGGCTGTCGGCGCCCAGGTCGTCGATGAAGCTCGCGTCTTCGGTCACCTTGTCGGCTTCGACGCCGAGGTGTTCGACAACGATCTTCTTAACGCGGTCCGCGGTGTCGCTCATGCAAATGCCCTTCGCGAGAGTGTGGGGGATGGATTTTCAGCTTTCGCCCTAATGAACGGAGGGGAGGCTGGCAAGTGCCCGGCTGCGAGTGGCTGGCATGGGCGGCCCCGGAACGTCCGGGGTGCCGCCGCGTTGAACTAACATGCGATGCAGCCCTGCGGTCCTCGCGCTGGTCGCCGGGCTCGGCGGCTGCGCGTCTCCCGCCGAACGCGACCTCGAAGCGGTGAAATCGGCCCGGTCGGTCCTTGCCGAGTGGGCTCTGGTCGAGGCTCAGGCATCGCGCGATAGCACCCCGGCGACCTATGCCGAAGAGATGCGCAGCGCCGCGGGCGATCAGCTTGCCAAGGCACGCCAGACATTGCGCGAGCGCCGTCCCGAAGCCGCAGCACGGCTTTCCATTTCCGCCGATGGGCCTGCAAACCCTGCGGAGCTGCGCGCAGTGCGCGAGGCGCTGAAGCCGCTCGAGACCGCGCTTGCAGATTCTTGAGCTCTTCCTCGGCATCCTCACCGCGGTTGGCGGTTTCGTCGACGTCAGCGAGCTGGTGTTCGTTTCGCAAGCGGGCTCACGCTTCGGCTTCGCGCTGATCTGGGTGATTGCGATCGCCACCCTCGGGATCATCGTGTTCGGGGAGATGAGCGGGCGGGTCTCCGCCATGTCGCGCCAGCCGCTGTTCAACGTCATCCGCCATCGCCTGGGCTTCTCGCTCGGGCTGGTGGCGCTCGCCGGCGCGCTGCTCAGCACACTGATCACGTGCGCCGCCGAGATCGGCGGCGTGGCGCTGGTTCTGCAACTGCTGTCGGGGTGGGACTTTGCCCTGCTCGCGGCCGTCGCGACCGTGGCCTTCATCGTTTCGATCTACCTGCTGCCGTTCAAGTGGATCGAGCGCACTTATGGCCTGCTCGGTCTGTTCATGGTCGTGTTCGGCGCGGCATTCCTGGCGGTCGACCCGCCGTGGAGCGAGATCGCGGGCGGGCTCAAGCCGCAAGTGCCGGCCGGGGCCTCGACCCGCGACCTGCTGGCCTACGCCTATTTCGCCGTCGCGCTGATCAGCGCGATCATGTTTCCCTATGAGCTCTACTTCTATTCGTCCGGCGCGATCGAGGACGGTTGGAGCAAGAGCGATCTTGGCACCAACCGGGTCACTTCCATCCTCGGTTTCGGTCTGGGCTCGACGATCGCGATCGCGAT
>JBJMUB010000034.1:0-28488 GCA_045811385.1 Sphingomicrobium sp.
GCGGCGGATCGCGCTTGCCGCGCAGGGCTTTGGCGCGGCCCTGCCCGATCGCGTGGATCAAGGACGCCTCGGCCGCGTCATCGACCGGCTGTCGCTGCATCAGATCGACAGCGTCAACGTGCTCGCCCGAGCCCATTACCTGCCCGCTTTTTCGCGCCTCGGTGAGTACGACCGGACGCTGCTCGACCAGGCTGCCTGGGGGACCAAAGCGAAGCGCAGGCTGTTCGAATATTGGGCCCATGAAGCGTCGCTGTTGCCGCTCGAGATTCATCCGCTGCTGCGCTGGCGCATGGCTCGGGCGGAGCGCGGCGAGATCGGCTGGCGGGGCCTGCGCGCCTTCGCCCACGAGCGGCGCAAGGACGCCGACGCGATCCTCGAGCGAATCCGCGCCGAAGGTCGGCTCGCCGCGTCCGACTTCGACAACGGACGCAACCGCGGCGGCTGGTGGGGCTGGGGCGAAGCCAAGCAGGCGCTCGAATGGCTGTTCTGGGCCGGGCTGACCACCACCGCGACGCGCAAGCCGAGCTTCGAGCGCATCTACGACCTGCCCGAACGGGTCATTCCGTCCTCGATCCTTGCGCTTCCGACCCCCGCTCCTGCCGATGCGAAACGCGCCTTGATCGAACGGTCGGCGCGAGCGCTGGGGGTCGCGACGGCGACCGATCTGCGCGATTACTTTCGGCTGGATCCGCTGTCGGCCCGGACCGCGATCGCCGAGCTCGTCGACAGCGCGGCGATTATCCCGGTGACGGTAGAGGGCTGGAAGCAACCCGCCTTCGTCCACCGCGATGCCCGACGTCCGCGTCGCGTCCGTGCCCAGGCGCTGCTCGCCCCGTTCGATCCCCTCGTATGGGAACGGAGCCGGGCCGAGCGTTTGTTCGACTTCCGCTACCGGATTGAAATCTACACGCCCGCGGCCAAGCGGGTACACGGCTATTACGTCCTACCCTTCCTGCTCGACGAGCGGCTGGTGGCGCGGGTCGATCTCAAGGCCGATCGGCAGAATTCGCGGCTGCTCGTGCGCAGGGTGACCTGGGAACCGAACCCGCCGCCGGACGCAGCGGACCGGCTCGAAGCCGAGCTTCGGCTGATGGCCGACTGGCTCGCCCTCGAACAGGTCAGTCAGTAGATCAGGTAAGGTTTGCGCTCTTCTTCCCACGCACGCTCGTCCGGAATGGTCAAAGCGTCGAGATCGCCCGGCACGGAATCAGGATCGTCGACCCATTCGCGCAGCAGCGCCGAGCCGTTGATGACGTCGATCGCGAGCTTGTCGAACACATATTCGTACGGGAAGTCGCGCCACAGGCCATAGTCGGGCCAGAGGCCGCGGATCGCTTTGAAGGCGAGCGCCTGCAGCCGCCACGGCTTGAACGCCTCATGATCGTAAAACCGGCCTTCGGCGTGGATGAAGACGCCGCGGCACATCTCGCCGACATGCTTGTGGAAGGTCGGCTGGAAGGTGACGTCGCGGAGGCGGCAGCCGGCCAGCCACTGAGCCGCGAGCCGCTCCATCTCGGCGATGATCTTGAGGGGCTCGAGGTCGGGCGCTCCGAAGAGCTCGAGCGGACGGGTCGTTCCCCGCCCCTCGCTCAGCGTCGCCCCTTCGAGCATCACCGTGCCGGCGTAGGCCCGCGCCATGTTGAGGTTGGCCGCATTGGGGCTCGGGTTGATCCACACGCGTTCCGGCGGCCAGCCGAAGCCCGGCGCTTCGTCGGGCTTCCAGCCCTCCATCTCGATCACGCGATAATCGACGTCCAGCTTGAAATGATCGACGAACCATTGCCCGAGCTCGCCGAGGGTCAGGCCGTGGCGCATCGGGATCGGGCCGGCGCCGACGAAGCTTTCCCAGCCGGGCCGAAGCGTCAGTCCCTCGATCGGGCGGCCGGCGGGATTGGGCCGGTCGAGCACCCAGACACTCTTGTCGTGCTCGGCCGCCGCTTCGAGCACGTACAGCAAAGTCGTGATGAAGGTGTAGATCCGGCAGCCAAGGTCCTGAAGGTCGATCAGGATGGTGTCGAACGTGCCCAGCGACTGACCGGTCGGCCGCCGCACCTCGCCGTACAGGCTGAACACCGGGATGTGGTGAACCGGGTCGGTGAAGTCGTCGGACTCGACCATATTGTCCTGCTTGTCGCCGCGCAGCCCATGCTGCGGCCCGAATGCGGCGGTGACCTTGAGGCCGGCAGCGACGAGCGCATCGACGCTGTGCATGAGGTCGTTCGTGACCGACGCGGGATGGGCGAGAATGGCGACGCGCCTGCCTTCGAGCGGGCGGCGCAATTCCGGGTCGGCGAGCAGCCGGTCGATTCCGAACGATGTCATAGCCGGTGCTTAGGCAAGCTGGGCGGCGAAGCAAACGGGCGAGTGGAAGTCGGGCTTGTCGCCGTCCGGATGGGCAAGCGCCCAATAGGATTTGGTCCCGTCCGTCTCCTCGAGGATCGCGGACAGGCCGAGCTGCCAGTCGATGTCGGCGGAGACGGCGATCGTCGCGCCCACCGCCCACCAGGTCAGATTGTCCTCAAGGCGAACGTACGGAAGCGTGACCTCAGCGTCCATGCGACCGTCGCGGTACGCGGTGAAGTCGTAAGCCGCCCATCGCCCGGACGGCGCGAAATTCCATTCGCGGTAGCCGTCGCTGCCGGGCTCGCGCAGGAACGCCTCGAAACAGGTCGTCTGCCACAGCTCCTCGGCCCGCTCGGGCTCGGCCGGCTGCGGTATGACGAACCGTTCCGCAGGAGCGCCGATCCCGAACCAGATGTTGGTCGTCGCCGTCGCCCCGAGCGCGCCCGCATGGTCGACCGTTGCCCAGACTTTCATTTCGGGGTCCGATGGCGGCGTCGCCGGATGCGCGACGAGATTGAGCTGCATGGCCGCGCAGTAGCAGGGCGCGAAGCGAGACGCTAAGCGCTGTGCCATGAGTTCCTACCAATCGCCCCTCCTCCGGCTGCTCGACGAGCGCGGCTATATCCACCAGGTGACCGATGCCGCGGCGCTCGATGCGCTGGCGGCGAAGGAAACGGTGACCGCGTACATCGGCTTCGACGCGACTGCGCCGAGTCTCCATGTCGGCAACCTGGTCTCGATCATGCTTCTGCGCCGGCTCCAGCAGACCGGGCACAAGCCGATCGTGCTGATGGGCGGCGGGACGACCAAGATCGGCGACCCCTCGGGCAAAGACGAGAGCCGCCAGCTGATGACCGCTGACAAGATCGGCGCGAACATCGCCGCGATCCGGCGCAACTTCGAAAATCTCCTGACCTTCGGCGACGGCTCGACCGACGCAGTCATGGTCAACAACGACGAATGGCTCGGCGGGCTCGAATATATTTCGTTCCTGCGCGACGTCGGGCGGCACTTCACGATCAACCGAATGCTGACCTTCGACAGCGTCCGGCTGCGGCTCGACCGCGAGCGGCCGATGACGTTCCTCGAGTTCAACTATATGATCCTCCAGGCCTACGATTTCCTCGAACTGTCGCGGCGGTTCGGTTGCCGGCTGCAGATGGGCGGCTCCGACCAGTGGGGGAATATCGTCAACGGCATCGAGCTCGCCCGGCGGATCGACGGGACCGAGGTTTACGGCGTCACCACGCCGCTGATCACCACCGCCGACGGCACCAAGATGGGCAAGACCGCGGCGGGCGCGGTGTGGCTCGGCGCGGACCAGCTCGCGCCCTACGATTATTGGCAATTCTGGCGCAACGCCGCGGACGCCGACGTCGGCAAGTTCCTGCGGCTGTTCACCGACCTGCCGCTCGGCGAGATCGCCCGGCTGGAAACGCTGCAGGGCGCCGAAATCAACGACGCCAAGATCGTCCTCGCGACCGAGGCAACGACACTGCTCCACGGACGCGAGGCTGCGAACGCCGCCAAAGACACGGCGCGCTCGACGTTCGCCGAAGGCGGAACCGGCGCCGATTTGCCTTCGCTCAAGACCGGCGGAGAAATCACCGTGCTTGCCGCTCTGACCGGCCTCGGCTTTTGCGCCTCAAACGGCGAGGCGAAGCGCAAGATTGCGGAAGGGGCCGTCCGGATCGACGATGGCGTGATCGCGGACCCGGCCCTGATTATTTCGGTCGGCGCCGACCCGGTGAAGCTCAGCCTCGGCAAGAAGAAGCACGGATTGCTGGTCAGCTAGCCACTCCGGATCAGTCCGACTGCCTGATCTCGTTCGAACAGGTAAAGGCAGATTCGCGCGGCCTGACCGCGCTCGCTTTTCAACCCGCCGTCGCGCTCCAGCAGCAGTTGCGCGTCGCTGGTCGCGACGGATGCCAACTCCTGGACGTCCTCCGCGGTCGCGACTCGAAAGGCGACCTCCCCCGACTGGCGCGTGCCGAGGATTTCGCCAGGCCCGCGCAGCCGCAGATCTTCCTCCGCGATACGGAAGCCGTCGTTGGTTTCGCGCATCAGCGCCAGCCGGGCGCGGCCGACGTCGGTCAGGGTCTGGCCGCGGATCAGGAGGCATGAGCTTTTTCCGGACCCGCGACCGACCCGGCCGCGCAGCTGGTGAAGCTGGGCGAGGCCGAAGCGCTCGGCCCCCTCGACGATCATCAGGGTCGCGTTGGGCACGTCGACCCCGACTTCGATGACCGTCGTCGCGACCAGAACTCCGAGGTCGCCCGACGCGAAGCGCGCCATTACTGCGTCCTTGTCCGGCCCCTTCATCCGGCCATGGACGAGGCCGACGCGATCCTCCCCGAAGCGCACCTTCAGCACCCGCGCCCGTTCCTCGGCCGCGGCCGCGTCCGATTTCTCGCTCTCCTCGACCAGCGGGCACACCCAGTAGGCCTGGCCGCCGCCCGACAGGTGCCGCGCCAGCCCGTCGACGACCTGCGCCAGTTTCTCCTCGCTGATCACGCGAGTTTCAACGGGCGTCCGCCCCGGCGGCATCTCGTCGATCCGGCTGACGTCCATCTCGCCATATTGGGTGAGCGTCAGCGTGCGCGGGATCGGGGTCGCGGTCATCACCAGCAGATGCGGCGGATGCTCGGCTTTGGACGCGAGCAGGAGGCGTTGTGACACGCCAAACCGATGCTGCTCGTCGATCACGGCCAGCCCGAGCTGCTTGTAGGCGACTTTCTCCTGGAAGATGGCATGAGTGCCGACGAGGATGTCGATCGAGCCGTCGGCGAGCCCCATCAGGACGCTGTCGCGCGCTTTGCCCTTCTCGCGGCCGGTCAGGATCGCCACTCGAACGCCGAGGCTGTCGAGCATGCCGAGCAGTGTCGCATGATGCTGCCGGGCGAGGATCTCGGTCGGCGCCAGGAACGCCGCCTGAGCGCCCGATTCCACCGCCGTCAGCATCGCCGCGACCGCGACCAACGTCTTGCCCGAGCCGACGTCGCCCTGGAGCAGGCGAAGCATCGGCACCGCCTGGATCAAATCGCCGCGGATCTCGCGGATCACGCGCCGCTGGGCGTCGGTCATTTGGTACGGCAGTTGAAGCCTGCGCATCAGCTCGCCGGTCCCGGCCAGCGGCGGGGTGCGGTGGCGCCGCTGCGCCTGGCGGAGCAGCAGAAGCGCGAGCTGGTTGGCGAAGATTTCGTCATAGGCGAGGCGCCGCCTGGCCTCGCTTTCCCGCGGAGCCTGATGCGCGATGGCGAGCGACGGCCGCCAGGCGCCCCAATGCTCGCGCGACAGCAGGCTCGGCTCGATCCATTCGGGCAGCTCCGGCGCCCGCTCCAGCGATTCGCGCGCGAGCTCGCCGAGGCGCCGGCTGGTCAGGCCCTCGGTGAGCGGATAGACCGGCTCGCGCAGCGCCGGCGCCGGGCCCTTCCCCGGCTCGCTCACCTCCGGATGGATGATCTGCCACTCGTCGCCATATTGCTCGAGCTTGCCCGAGACGGTTCGCGTCTGGCCGACCGGCAGGGTCCGCTTCGCCCAGCCCGGATTGTTGAAATAGACCAGGCTGATGGTGTTGCCGTCGCCGTCCGCGGCGAAGATCCGGGTCGGCCCCCGGCCCGAGCGGTTTTCGCGGGCTTCGAACGGCTTCAGGTCGAGGATCACGGTGCGGCCGAGCAGATCCGCGCTGGCGTGCGGAGCCCGCACCCGTTCGATCGCCCCGGTCGGCAGGTGATAGAGCACGTCGACCACCCGCGTGAGATCGAGCTGCTTGAGTTGTTTCGCGACCTGCGGGCCGACGCCCTTCAGCGCTTCCACCTCGGTGAACAGCGGGTTGAGGATGTCGGGCCGCATCGGCGCTTGTTAGCGCGAGTCGCGGCGCTCGCAATGCGGGCGGAGTTTTACTACATGGCCGCCATGCCTTCGGATCGGGACCTGAAACGCCTGCACTGGCGTGCGCACCATCGTGGCACCAAGGAGGCCGATTTGCTGATCGGCGGCTTCTTCGACGCGCACCATGCGGCGTGGGACTTGGACGAGTGCTGCCTCTTCGGCGAGATGCTCGATGAGCAGGACGTCGACATCATGGCCTGGGCCCACGGAACCGCCGAGGCTCCGCCGCGCTTCGAGGGTCCCATGATCGCGGCCCTGAAAAAGCTCGATTACATCCCGGTGGCGCGATGAGCGAACCGCTTCAGCGAGTCCTTCGCGCCGACCAGCCACTGACCCTGGCCGGCGTTCCCGCCGGCTTCCTGCCGTGGCTCGCGGCCGATCTCGCGCGCGCCGCCCACGGCAGCAGCAGGAGCGGGCGCGCGGTCGTCATCGCGGCCGACGAAGCGGCCATGCGCGCGCTTGCCGAAACGGTCCCCTTGTTCGCGCCCGAAGTCGAGGTGCTCGCCTTCCCGTCGTGGGACAGCCTGCCCTACGATCGCGCCTCGCCGGCGCTTCGGGTCATGGCCGAGCGGCTCGCGGCGTTGAGCGCGCTTCAGGCGAAGCGCGACACGCCGCAGCTGCTGGTGACCACGGCCAGCGCCGCGACCCAGCGCGTGCTGATCCCGTTCCGGATCCGCCAGCTCACCCGCCGAATCGCCGAGGGCGAGCGGATCGAACGCGAGGCCCTGGTCGGGCAGCTCAACGCGCTCGGCTATCAGCGCGCCGACACCGTCGCCGAGCATGGCGAATATGCCGTCCGCGGCTCGCTCATCGACGTCTTCCCGGCCGGCGAGGAACTGGCGTTGCGGCTCGACTTCTTCGGCGACGAGATCGACAGCCTGCGGCGCTTCGATCCCGCCGACCAGCGGTCGACCGACAAGGCCGAGGCATTCATCCTGATGCCCGCGTCCGAAGCGCTGCTCGATGCCGAAAGCATCAAGCGCTTCCGCTCGGCCTATCGGGAGACGTTCGGCGCGGCTTCGACCCAGGATCCGCTCTACCAGGCGCTGTCCGACGGCCGGCGGATGGCCGGAATGGAACATTGGCTGCCGTTGCTGGAGGAGCGGCTCGACACGCTGTTCGATCATCTCGGCGAAAACGATCTGATCCTGCGCGATTCGAATGCCGACCAGGCGCTCGAGGCGCGGTACGAAGCCATCGACGATTATTACCACAACCGCACCCGGGCGATGGAGGCGGAGCCGGGCAACTACCGCCCGCTCGAGCCGCAAACCCTTTACCTTCCGAAGGAGGAATGGGCCGTTGCGGTGGCCGGACGGCCGATTCATCTGGCCTCCCCCTTCCCCGAACCGGAATCGGCGAAGACGATCGACTTCGGAGTCGAGCCGGCGCGCGATTTCGCGCCCGAACGCGCGCAGCAGGCCAACGTCTACGAAGCCGTGGCCGAGCATGTCGCGGCGCTTCGCAAAGCCGGTCGCAAGGTCGTCCTCGCCAGCTACACCAAGGGCGCCCGGGAGCGCCTCGGCGGGCTGCTCGAGGACAATGGACTCAAGAGCCAAAAACTCGCCGACAGCTGGCAGGAGGCGCTCGGGTCCAAAACTCAGCCGGCGCTGCTCGTCCTGCCGCTCGACCACGGCTTCACCACTCCTGACCTCGCCGTGCTCACCGAGCAGGACATGCTCGGCGACCGCCTCGTGCGCCGCCGCAGGAAGCGCAAGGCCGCCGACGCCTTCCTTGCCGAGCTCGCGGCCTTGTCGCCCGGCGACCTCGTCGTCCACGCCGACCATGGCATCGGACGCTATGAGGGCCTGACCCAAATCCCGGTCAGCAGGGTCCCGCACGACTGCGTCGCACTCGAATATGCGCGCGGCGATAAGCTCTACGTCCCGGTCGAGAATATCGAGCTGCTGAGCCGCTACGGCAGCGAGAGCGAGGGGGTGAGCCTCGACAGCCTCGGCGGCGAGGCGTGGCAGCGGCGCAAGGCGCGGATGAAGGAGCGCATCCGCGCGATCGCCGGCGAGCTGATCAAGACCGCCGCGCTCCGCGCCACCCGCCCGGGCATCGTCGCAGAGCCGGACTCGAGCTACCCCCAGTTCGTCGACCGCTTCCCCTATGAGGAGACCGACGACCAGGACCGAGCGATCGCCGACGTGCTGGCCGACCTGGAAGCCGGCAAGCCGATGGACCGGCTGGTGTGCGGCGACGTCGGCTTCGGCAAGACCGAGGTCGCCCTTCGCGCCGCGTTCGTCATGGCGATGACCGGCAAGCAGGTCGCGCTGGTCTGCCCGACGACCTTGCTCGCGCGTCAGCATTACCGGAATTTCGTCGAGCGGCTGCAGGGCTTCCCGATCAACGTCGGCCGGCTCTCGCGGCTGGTGCCAGCGGCCGAAGCGAGGAAGACTCGCGACGGTGTCGCCGACGGCACCGTGGACATCGTCATCGGCACTCACGCGCTTTTGGCAAAATCCATTGCGTTCAAGCGCTTGGGCCTCGTCATTGTCGACGAGGAGCAGCATTTCGGGGTGGCTCACAAGGAGCGGCTGAAGGCGCTTCGGGCCGACGTCCATGTCCTGACGCTGACCGCGACTCCGATCCCGCGAACGCTGCAGATGGCGATGAGCGGCCTGCGCGATCTCAGCGTCATCCAGACCCCGCCGGTCGACCGCCTCGCCATCCGCACCTACGTCACCCCGTGGGACGGCGTGGTGCTGCGCGAGGCGCTGCTGCGCGAACATTATCGCGGCGGCCAAAGCTTCTTCGTGGTCCCGCGCATCGCCGACCTGCCCGCCATCGAGGAATGGCTGAGCGAGCACGTACCCGAAGTGAAGGCGGTGACCGCTCACGGCCAGATGAGCGCGACCCAGGTCGAGGAGCGAATGAGCGCGTTCTACGACCGCAAATATGACGTCTTGCTGTCGACTTCGATCGTCGAAAGCGGTCTCGACATCCCGACCGCCAACACGCTCATCGTCCACCGCTCCGACCGTTTCGGCCTCGCCCAGCTGTACCAGCTGCGCGGGCGCGTCGGCCGCGCCAAGACCCGCGCTTACGCTTACCTCACCATGCCGGCCGATCGGTCGATCACCGAGGCGGCGATGAAGCGCCTCCAGGTACTGGCCGACCTCGACAGCCTCGGTGCCGGCTTCCAGCTCGCCAGCCACGACCTCGACATCCGCGGCGCCGGCAATCTGCTCGGCGACGAGCAATCGGGCCACATCAAGGAGGTCGGCTTCGAGCTCTACCAGTCGATGCTCGAGGACGCGATCGTCGAGCTCAAGGCCGGCGGGGTCGCCCGGCCGGAGGAATTCACCCCGCAGATCAGCGTCGACGCGCCGATCCTGATCCCGGAGGCTTATGTGCCCGATCTCGACCTGCGCATGGGGCTGTACCGCCGGCTCGGCGATCTCGACGATCGCCGAGCGATCGACGAATTCGCCGCCGAGATGATCGACCGCTTCGGCGCGCTTCCCGAGGAAACCGCGAACCTGCTCAAGATCGTCGAGGTCAAGCTCAACTGCAAAGCGGCGAGCGTCGCCAAGCTCGACCTCGGGGCACGCGGCGCGGTTGTCACGTTCGCCGACGCCGGCTTTCCCGACCTGCCCGCCCTGCTCGGCTATATGGAGCGGCTCAAGGGCGCGGCGAAGCTTCGTCCGGACAGCAAGCTGGTGATCGCGCGCAACTGGCCGACGCCCGACTCGCGCCTGGAGGGCGCGCTGCAACTGTCCCGCGGCCTGGCGCGCGTCGCCGCCGCCAGCGATGCGACCAGGAGGGAGCTCGAGCCCGCCTAGCTCGGCTTGACGAACTTGTAGGCGAACTGGCTCGTGTGGCCGCGGATCGCCTTGTCGAACACCGGAATGTCGAGCGGGTCGGCGGGATTGATCAGCACGTTGCTCTCGCCGGCGAAGCGGAACCCGGCGCCTTCGACGATCTTCCGCACGGCCGCCGGATCGATCCGGTGCAGCGTGTCCGTGTCCGCCAGGCCCCGCCCGGACCTGGCGACATGGTCGACGATCATGAACGTGCCGCCTGGCTTGAGGATCTTGTAAACGTCGCGCGCTAACGTCGCCGGGTCGCCCTTGCCCATGAACTCGTCGGGATAATCGTGGAAGTTCTGCGACGTCCACACGACGTCGAGCGGCTCGGGAGCAGTCAGCGTCGTGGTCGGCTGAACCTGCGTGACGATGTTGCCGTAATATTTGTCGGCCGACAGCTGGCGCAGGGTCGCGACATTGCCCATCGCCGTTCGTTCGTACGGCTGGGGCCAGACCGCATAGACCTTCCCCTCGGGCCCGACGATCTTGCTGAAGATCTTCGTCCAGTATCCGGTGCCGGGAATCAGGTCCAAGACCCTGTCGCCCGGTTTGACTCCGGCGAGCGCGATCAGCGGGCCCGGCTTGCGCCGAGCGTCGGCCGCCTCGCGCTGGTCTTTGCGCCCGGGATCGGCCAGCGCACGGTCGAGCGCGGCCTGGGAGAAGCTCCGCGCCGGCTCGGCCTTCTGGCAGCCGGCAAGGACGGCAGACCCGAGTGCGACTGCGAAGGCGATCCTGTTCATGGCCCGGCTCCTGCTGGAGAACCCGGGAAGCACGAAATTCCTGGCGATGCTCGAACTTTTCGACGGACGGGTCAGGCGGCCTCGACCTGCGCGGCGGCGACGAAGCGCCACAGCTCTGCCTCGCTCAGCGCCCCGGCGCCGAGGAAGCCTTGATAAAGGTCGCAGCCCCACTCCGCGAGCAGCGCCAGCTGCGGCGTGCTCTCGACGCCTTCGACGACGACGCTCAAATCGAGCTCGCGGGCGAGGCGGATCATCGCCCGAACGACGATCCGGTCGCGCTCGCCGCCGACGATGTCGGCGATCAGCCCCCGGTCGATCTTGATCATGTCGAGCGGCAGCGTGGTCAGATAGGCAAGGCTCGCGTAGCCGGTGCCGAAATCGTCGATGGCGATGGCGATCCCCGCCGCGCGGAGGCGCGACAGCCGCTCCGCGACTGTAGGCTGGTCGACCAGCAACGCGCTTTCGGTGATCTCCACCGTCAGCCGCCGCGGGTCCATCCCGTTGGCTTCGATCTCGTCGAGCAGCCACTCGGCGTATCCGTCGCGCGAAATGTCTTCCGGCAGAAGGTTGATCGACAGCTTGAGGTCCTTGAGCGGCCCCTCCCACACCGCGGCCGAGCGCAGCGCCTTGCGCTGCACCAGGCGCGACAGGCGCTCGCCGAGCCCGGCAGCCGACGCGCGTTTGAACAACGCTTCCGCGGACTGGGTGAGCGCGGAACGGGCGAGCGCTTCGGCGCCCGCGATCCGGCCCGAAACCGGCTCGATCTGCGGCTGATACAGAACCTCGACCTGCTCGTGGGCGATGATGCTTTCGAGCAATTGATCGCGGATCGGAGTAACGGGCGCCGGCGCCTTTCGGTCCGACGCCCGCCTCCCCCACTCAAAGACGCTATCCCACTTCAACATCAGCCGGGGGGTAACGCCTGGTGTCCCGCACCGGAAGCCGAGGTCGCAGCCGCGACCCGAAACGGGACAGTGACGCGGAAGCGCAATCTTCTTATGCTCCGTTGGGACATGAACGCGGATGCTCCCAAAACCGGACGAGACGGCGAGGTGACCGATCTCTCGGCGCTCGGCATCGCGCTCCTCGCCTCGCATCGCGACGCTGCGAGCAAGGGGGAAGCGGAGCTTCGCCGGCGCTACCGGTTCGCGGCGGATGGGAACAATCAAACGCTCGTCGCGCTCGGCGGCGACGGTTTCATGCTCCATACCCTCCACCGCATGCTCGAAGGTGAATGCCCGCCCTTGCCGGTGTTCGGCATGAATCTCGGCACGGTCGGCTTCCTGATGAACGACTGGCGGCTCGACGGGCTCGCCGAGCGCATCGCGGCGGCCAAGCCGATCCGCGTCGCCCCGCTCGAGATGCGCGCGACTACCGTCGGCGGTGAAACCTTCACTCACGCCGCGATCAACGAAGTGTCGCTGCTCCGCGAAACCCGCGAGACGGCGAAGATCGAGATTTCGGTCAACGGCCGGGTCGTCTTGCCCGAGCTTGCCTGCGACGGGGTCCTGGTCGCGACCCCGGCCGGATCGACCGCCTACAACCTGTCCGCCCACGGGCCGATCCTCCCGCTCGCCGCCAAGATGCTGGCGCTGACCCCGATCAGCCCGTTCCGGCCGCGGCGCTGGTCGGGCGCGATCCTGCCCGACGACACCGCCGTCTGCTTCCGAATCCTCGATCCGGCCAATCGTCCGGTTTCGGCGGTCGCCGACCAGATCGAGGTGCGCGAAGTCGCCAGGGTCGAGGTCACGCTCGACCGCGAACGATCGCTGACTTTGCTGTTCGACCCTGAGCATGCGCTCGACGAGCGAATCGCGATGGAGCAGTTCGTCACCTAATTCGGCAGCAATCCGGCCCAGCGGATCGCTTGAACACTTGCCATTAAGGCAAGCTTCGCTATCTAGCCCGCGCTGCCCATTGGGGGCTGCTCCCCGGTAGCTCAGCGGTAGAGCATCCGACTGTTAATCGGACGGCCGCCTGTTCGAATCAGGCCCGGGGAGCCATTCCGTCCACGCCGTCGGTCACGGGCTGAGCCACGACCGGACCTTCCAGTTCAGCAGAACGGGCACCGCCGACCCGCCGATTCTTTGCGGCGGACCGCGCCGGGCCGCGGACGGCTTCGCCTGAGCTTTAACTCTCGCCGACGCGGCCGGACTCGCGGAAGCCGGAGTCACCGCGGTTGCAGCCACAGCAACCGCAACCGCGATGACCGCCGTGTGCCAGAGTGAAAGGGTGGCTGGCACACTCAAAACCTATTCGTACCTCAGGGCGTGGATCGGGTTGGCCCGGGCGACGCGGACCGAGTGGCCGACCACGGTCGCCACCGCGATCCCGAGGGCGATCGCCGCGGCGAGCAGGAACGGCACGGGCCCGAGCGTGATCCGCTCGTCGAAACTGTTGAGCCAGTCGCGCATCAGCCACCACGCGACCGGCCAGGCGATCACGTTGGCGATGATCACCGGCCGGCTGAACTGCCACACCAGCAGCCGGACGATGTCCCGGGTGCGCGCGCCGAGCACCTTGCGGATGCCGATCTCCTTGGTCCGCCGCTCGGCCGTGAACGCGGCCAGGCCGAACAGGCCGAGGCAGCCGATGATCACGGCGAGCAGCGCGAACGCGGCGAAGCTCTGTGCCCGAGCGTCCTCCTTCTTGTACATCTCGGCCATCACGTCCTCGCTGAACTTGGCGTTGAACGGCACCTCGTTGGTGATCTGCCGCCATTGCCGCTCGATCGCTGCCCGGACCGTCTCGGGGTCGCCCTTGTAGCGAACCACCATCCAGCCGGGGCCCGCAGTGACCTTGCGGAACATGATCGAATCGATCGGCGTGCGGACCGAGCGAAAGCGCGAGTCCCCGACAACGCCGATGATCGTGATAGCGAACTGGCCGGAGTCGTCGTTCAGAAGCTCGCCCCGGACGACCTTGCCGATCGCATCCTGGGGCGATTTGAAGCCGAGCTTCTTCACCGCATATTCGTTGAGCACGACGTTGGCGCCGCGGGCGGCGAGGGCTTTCTCCACCTCCGGCTGACGCGGGTATGGCGTGGTCATGTCGTCGACCGGACGGTTCGCATCGAACCACCGGCCTGCCTTCAGGGTCAGGCCCATCGCGTTCAGATAGTCATCCCCGACACTGTACTGACCGATCAGCACCTGCTGATTGCTTCCCGGCGGGATGATGTAGGTGTTGTTCTGGTTGTTGGTGTTGACCCCGATGTCGGTCAGCGCCGCGGCTTCGACGCCGGGAACCCGCTTGATCTGATTGACGATCATCTCGGCTTTCGGGAACAGCTGCGCCCGTCCGAGCTCGTCGAGCTGGAGGATATGGTCGCGCTTGAAGCCGGGGTCGACCGAGCGGGCGAATACGGTCTGGCCGTAGATCACCGCGGTGCAGATGATGAGGCCGATCGAAACCGCGAACTGGAGCACGACCAGCGCGGTCCGCAGGCGGCCCGAGCCCGGAGTCTCGGCCGCCGAACGGTTCGCCTTGAGCACCTGAGCTGGTTGGAACCGGGACAGGAAGAAGGCCGGGTACAGCCCGCTGATAATCCCCACCAGCAGCGTCAGGCCGATCGCCGGCAGAAGCACGCCGCCTCTACCGACATAGTTGAGCGCCAGGTCGGCGTCGAGGAATGCGGCGAACGGCTTCACCAGCAGCTCGACGAGCGCAAGCGCAAGCAGCATCGACACGCCGGAGATCAGGATGGCCTCGGCGATGAACTGAACGATCAGCTGCTTTCGGGTCGCTCCCAGCACCTTGCGAAGCGCGACTTCGCGGGCCCGCTGGCTAGCCCGAGCAGTGGCGAGGTTGGTGAAATTCACGACCGCCATCCCGAGGATCAGCATGGCGATGATCGCGAACGTCGTGATGGTCCGCCGGTCGTTGCCCGGAGTCATCGACGCATCCTGCGCCTTGCCGAGGTGGATGTCGCGGAGATTGACGAGGTGCCAATCCTGCTCGTCGCCGGCGTTGGAGCGGAGGTTGCCGTTGATCTCGTCGGGGATGTTGCGCTTCTCCCACGCCGGCATCTGCGCCTCGATCCGGCTGAGATCCGTCCCCGGGCGAAGTTTCGCGAAGACCCAGCCCGACTGGCAGCCCCAGCAGGTCAGGAAGTCAGGCGCATCATGATAGAAGGTGTTGAAATCGAGCCGGATGATCGCGTCGATCTTCATGCTCGAATTCTTCGGGAGGGTCTTCAGCACGCCGGCGATCTTGAGGTCGTGCTTCACGCCGCGGGTGATGATCGTCATCGTCCGTCCGACGACCTGGTCGGTGCCGAAGCGCTTGATCGCTTCTGCCTGCGTGATCACCGCCGTCTCCGGCGCGGTGAGCGTGCCGCCGGCGACCAGCGGCAGGTTCACGACCTTCAGGAAGTCGTCGTTGGCGAAGAGCCAGTTCTTGGTCGCTTCCGCGCGGCCATCCTTGACCAGCACAGGCTCATTGTCCTGGACATAGACGGTCCGTTCGACCTGCGGAAAATCCTTCTTGATCCGATCGCCGGAAACATAGGCCGACATCTGGAGGTAGGCCGGGGGGCCGTCCTTCGGGTGCGCGTACCACGCCTGCACCTGATAGGTGTTCGCGACGTCCGGAAGCAATTTGTCGTAGCTCTGCTCGTACCGAATGTAGAGCAGGATCAAGATGCATGCGGCCATGCCGATGGCGAGGCCGGCGATGTTGATGATAGAATAGGTCTTGCTCTTGGCGAGCGCCCGAACCGCGACCGTCCAGTAATTGCGCCACATGGTCGATCTCCTATTCGTATCTGAGAGCGTGGATTGGGCTGAGCCGCGCGACCCGGATCGCGTGACCGGCAACGGTAGCAATGGCGATCACGAGCGCGAGCAGACCGGCCATGACGAACGGGCCCGGCGTCAACGGGATGCGCACGTCGAAGCCGTTGAGCCAGTCGCGCATGGCCCACCAAGCGACCGGCCACGCGACAAGATTCGCAAGGATGACTGGCTTCGAGAACTGCCAGGCGAGAAGCTGAACGATGTCGCGCACGCGCGCCCCGAGCACCTTGCGAATGCCGATCTCCTTGGTGCGCCGCTCCGCGGTGAATGCAGCAAGGCCGAATAAGCCGAGACTGCCGATGACGACCGCGAGGGCTGAAAAGCCCGCGAAGATCATCGCTCGCGCCGCATCGGCGCTATACAGGTCCTGCACGATGTCCTCGCTGAGCTGCGCCTCGAACGGAACATCGGGCGCAATGCGTTTCCACAACCGCTCGATCTCGGCACGCACGCGGCCCGCGTTTCCGTCATAGCGCACGACCAGCCAGCGAGGCTGCAGCCGATCGTAGAGGAAGATCATTGGCTCGATCGGATCGCGGATCGAACGGAACCGGGAATTCTCGACGACGCCGATGATCGTGACCGGAGCTTGCTCGTCGATGTCGTTACTCTCGTCGTCAGCGCGCATCGTCACACCGACCGCAGCTTCCGGATCGCGAAAGCCGAGCTGACGCGCCGCTTCGCGATTGACGATCACGCCGTAACCGCGCGCCGCCAAGGCTGTCTGAGCTGCCGTGGAATCGTCGGCGAAGATGTCGACGGTGCTGTCGTCGGTCGAGCGGCTCTCAGTGAAGCCGCGCCCGGCGAGAAGCTTTACCCGCATCGTGTCGAAAAAGTGCGTGTCGATCCGATAGAGGTTGAGCTCGACCGGCTGGCGAAGCGCCCCGCTGGACAGAAGCATGTTGTCCATCCCCCACGTCGCGACGCCGATGGTCGAGCGGCCCATTGCTTTGACGCCATCGACCTTGGCGATCTCGTGGGACAGCGCGTCGATGCGGCTCGCCAGCGCCCGGCGGTTGATGTTCGCAACCTGAATTAGGTTGGTGCGGTCGAACCCCGGATCGACGGTGCGCGCAAAGCGCGTTTGCGCCGCAACTACCGAGGTGCAGACGAACAGCCCGATCGCCACGGCGAATTGAGCGACGACGAGCGCGGTCCGCAGCCGCCCCGCGCCGGGAGTATCGGCGGCGGACCGGTTGGCTTTCAGCACCTGCGCCGGCCGGAATCGCGAAAGGTAGAATGCCGGATAGAGTCCGGCGACCAGGCCCACGGCGAGTGCCAGCAGCGCAACCGGACCGGCAACGCCGTCCGCGCCGAAATAGGCGAGCTGGATGTCGGCGTGAAGAAAGGCGTTGAGCGGGGGTAGCGCCAGCTCCACCAGCGACATCGCTACCAACATCGCCACTGCCGTCAAAGCGACAGACTCGCCTAAAAACTGCAGGATGAGGTGTCGGCGCGACGCGCCCACGAGCTTGCGGATCGCGATCTCGCGCGCCCGGATCCCGGCTCGAGCCGTCGCCAGGTTGATGAAATTGACGATCGCCATGCCCAGGATCAGTATGGCGACCGTCACGAATGTGACGATCGTGCGCCGATCGTTGCCCGGCGTCATCGACGAATCTTGTACCACGCCGAGATGGATGTCGCGGACGTTGATCAGCTTCCAATCGTGGCTGTCGCCCGGATTGTCGCGCTGACCCCCGGCGATCTCGTCTGGAATATTGCGGTGCTTCCACGCCGGCATCTGCCGCATGATGTCGTCCACGCGGGCGCCGGGCCGGAGCCGGGCATAGACCCACCCATTCTTCATCATCCAGTTGGTGAGGAACTGAGGAGCTCCGGCGAAATAGCTATCCGGGTCGTATCGGGCGACGATCGACAGCGCGAGGTGGCTGTGCCGCGGATCGGCGACGACGCCCGAGACGGTATAATCCGTCGACTTGTCACCTGCGACCAGGGTCAGCGTCCTCCCCAACGCCGCCGCCGGAGTCCCGAAGCGGCGCGTTGCTTCGCTGCCGGTCAGCACGAGTTGGCCCGGCTTGGAGAGCGCCGTGCTTCGATCGCCGGCCAGGAAAGGAAGCTGCAGGATGTCGAACAGCGGCCCGTCGACATAAACGAAATTCTGCGCAACCGAGGCTTCGCCATCCTGGATGACCGCCGGCTGGCTCTTGCCGACGTAGACGACGCGGTCGATCTGCGGGAAATCCTTACGCAGCGCAGTGCCCGAGCGGAACGACGTCATCTGAGTGCCCGGTCCACCATCGCCTCCGATGTTCCATTGCTGGAGTTGAAAGGCGCGGTCGGCACCCGGCAGCCAAGCATCGTAGCTCGTCTCGTAGCGCACGAAGAGCATGATCAGCACGAAGGCGGCGAGCCCCAGCGAGAGTCCGGCGACGTTGATCAGAGTGCCCATCGGGCTCTTCGCCAGCGACCTCAGTGCGGTGTGCAGATAATTGCGCCACATGATGACCGTCCTCCGACGAACTGCGAACTCGTTACGCGGCCCGGCGTCGCTCCTGCAGGATTCGCCCGTCGAGCATGTTGACCACCCGGCTCGCGAAATCGGCGTGCGCCGGCGAATGGGTGACCATGACGATCGTCGAGCCTTCCTGGTTGAGCTGGCGGAGCATCCGCATGACCTCTTCGCCGTGCGCCGTGTCGAGGTTGCCGGTCGGCTCGTCGGCGAGGATCAGCTTGGGCTCCCCGACCAGGGCCCGGGCGACAGCGACGCGTTGCTGCTGGCCGCCCGACAGCTGCGTCGGCCGATGCTTGGCGCGATGCGCGATCCCGACCTTGTCGAGCACGCGGTCGACGCGCGCCTTGCGCTCGGATCCGGAATGGCCGTGATAGAGCAAGGCCAGCTCGACATTCTCGCGCACCGTGAGCTCGTCGACCAGGTTGAAGCTCTGGAAGATGAAGCCGATGTTGGCCTTGCGCGTCTCGGCGAGCTGCGACTCGTTGAGGCCGGCGACTTCCTGGCCGTTGAACACGTAGGACCCGTCGCTCGGGCTATCGAGCATGCCCATGACGTTGAGCAGGGTCGACTTGCCGCATCCCGATGGCCCCATGATCGCGACGAACTCGCCGTCGGCGATGTCGAGGTCGACGCAGTCGAGCGCCGTCGTCTCGACCGTGTCGGTGCGGTAGGTCTTGGTCAGGCCAGTCATCGTGAGCACGATCGGGTTCCTTTCTCAATCGCCGGAGTCGAAGGTCAGCCGGTCCTTGTCGACCAGCCCGCTGTATGATGAGGTGATGACCCGCTCGCCGGGCTTCAGACCGCTCAGCACTTCGATGAAATCGCTGTTCTTGCGGCCCAGCTGGACCTGGCGCCGCGTCGCGCTGTTGCCGCCGCGATCGACCACGAACACCCAATTGCCGCCGGTGTCATTGAAGAACGCGCCGTTGGGGATCAGTACCGCGCGGGTCGAATCCCCGAGCGTGAGCTTGGCCTGGACGGTCTGGCCGCGCTGGATCGACTTCGGCTCGGGGCCGATGAACACGAGGTCGATCTGGAACTGGCCGTTGCGCACCTGCGGATAGATTTTCGCGACCTTCAGCCGATAGGTCCCGCCGTCGATATCGGCGGCGGCGCCCTGCCCGACCTGGACCCGGCCGAGGTAGAATTCGTCGACGTCGGCCATCAGCTTGTCGGCGCCCGAGCTGTCGATCTGGCCGATCCGCTCGCCCTGCTGAAGCGACTGGCCGAGCTGGATGTCGAATCCGCTGAGCTGGCCGGTCACCGGCGCGCGGATGTTGAGCTGACCGAGGCTGTTCCGGGCAACGCCCATGCTGGTGTTGAGCGACGACGACGCTGCGCGAAGCTGACGGAGCTGGCTCGTCTGCAGTGCCTCGGTCTGGGCGATGCTTCGCCGCAGGATCGCCAGCCGCTCCTGCTGATAGCGCAAGTCGTCCTTCGTATCGTTGAGCACCTTCGACGCGACGAACCCTTTGTCCGCCAGCGGCTTCTGCAGCTCGTACTGGCGGCGCATCTTGGCGAGGTCGGTCTCGGCCTGGTTGAGGTCGCGCAGGTTCGAATTGTGCGACTGGACAAGCGCCAGCTCCTGGCTGCGCATATTGTTGAGCTGCTGCTCGACCTCGGCCTGCTTCTCGAGCGTCGACAGCTGCAACTCGGCGTTGGACAGCACGGCGAGCGGCTGGCCGGCGACCACGTCGGCGCCGTCCTCGACCAGCTTCTTTTCGACCCGGCCACCCTCGACCGCGTCGAGGTAGACGGTGACGAGCGGGGTGACTCGGGCGCGCAGCGGCAGGAAGTCGTCGAACACGCCCTGCTGGACCGTCGCGATCGACAGGCGGTCGCGGCTGACCGACTGCGAATCGGCGCTTGGCGCGAACAGCCAGAACAACAGGATGAGCAGGAGCGCCACGGCTGCTCCGCCGGCGATCAGGATTCGTTTATCGATCTGCCGGCGTTCGACGACGCGGTCCATCGCGCCGCCGGTGACGGCTTCGCTGCGCTGCGTATGGCGAAGCTCGACCAGGCTCATTGTCCGGCCCCGGGCAGCGATTGTCCGGAAGCGGACAAGGCGAGCGGAGCTTTTGCCTCCCCTGCCCCTCTGCAGCACCAACTCGACTCAAACCTCATGGGATCATCGTTGCAACCCCCGTGCCAATTCGCGGAAACGGCTCGGTGGTGGTGTTTCGGTTTGAATTGTCGAACGCGTCGGCCGTTCGGCGCTACGCCGAAACACAAGCGGCCCGGCGCAGGAGTGACTTCGCCGGACCGCTGTGGACTGACCGCCCGCTCATTTTGGCTTCCTGCGCCGCGACACGCGGGGGTGAATCGGTGACGGCCCGATCTCGGCCACGCGGCGATGACCTGACCAAATCTCGATCCTCAGGTGCGGCGGCTTGCCTGCCGCTTTTTCAATTGCGGCCAACACGTCACGCACCTCGACCTTTTCGGCGTGGTCCAGCACGCTCTCGCGAAAATACAGGATCTGAAAGGTCGGCACCTGGGTGAAACGAACGAGGCTGCCGGGCGCTTCGTCCAGGGGACGGTGCGGCTTCAACCTTGCGAATCAAAGCGCTTGATATTTTTTCGATCGGCACTGTTCATTTCCGGACAGTGGCGCTACAGATGTAGCGTGGCTTCACAATTCAACCTTGCCGTCGTGGTCGACGACGATCCCGATATCGCGCTCGCGGCCCGCCTCGCGCTCCGCGATCAGTTCGAACGGATCGAGACTCTGCAGTCGCCGTCCGAGCTGATGCCCCTGCTCAAGCGCGAATCGCCAGATGCGATCCTGCTCGACCTCAATTTCGAGCGGTCCGCGACCGACGGCCGCGAGGGCCTCGACTATCTCGCTCGGATCATGGACCAGGACCCCGACTCGGCCGTGGTCATCATTACCGCGCACGGCGCCGTCTCGATCGCGGTCGAAGCGATCAAGCGCGGCGCCAGCGATTTCGTCGCCAAGCCGTGGAGCAACGAGCGCCTCGCCGCCACGGTGCGCAGCGCCGCCGCGCTCCGAGCGAGCAAGATCGACGCACGCATCGAGCGGGGCCGCGCGTCGGAGCTCGCGCCGACCGTCGAAACGCCGCTGATCGGCAAATCCCCCGCGATGCAGCGCGTCCGCGACCTGATCGAACGCGCCGCTCCGACCGACGCCAACGTCCTGATCCTCGGCGAGAACGGCACGGGCAAGGAGATCGTCGCCCGCGAAATCCACCGCCTGTCGCGGCGCAGCGGCCTGCCGCTGGTCTCGATCGACCTCGGGGCGACGACCGAAACCCTGTTCGAATCCGAGCTGTTCGGCCACGTCAAAGGCGCTTTCACCGGCGCGGTCGGCGAGCGCATCGGCCGGTTGAAGGCGGCGGACCGAAGCAGCCTGTTCCTCGACGAGGTCGGCAACCTGCCGCTTCACCTCCAGCCCAAGCTCCTCACGGCGCTCGAGCAGCGCCAGGTGCTTCCGGTCGGCGCCAACCGTCCGCTGCCCATCGACGTCCGGGTGATCGCCGCGACCAACCTTCCGTCGGACCAGCTGTCGGACGAGCGGCGCTTCCGCCAGGACCTGCTGTTCCGGCTCAACACGATCGAGATCCACCTGCCGCCGCTGCGCGAACGCCGCGAGGACATTCCCGACCTGCTCGATTTTTATCTCGGGCTCTATTCGCGCAAATATGAGAAGCCGGGCCGCGCGATCCCGCCGGCGGTCCTGCAATCGCTGCTGACGCACAATTGGCCGGGGAATGTCCGCGCGCTGCGCCATGCCGCCGAGCGGGCGGTGATCATGGCCGACGGCGATCTCTACCGGCTCGAGGATTTCCCGCTGCCTGGGGGCGGCGCCGGGCCCGTCGTTCCGGTCATTAGCGAGAGCCTCAACCTTGACCAGCTCGAGCGGCAGATGATCGAGCGAGCGCTCCGGATGCATCATTTCAACATTTCGCTGGCGGCCGGCGAGCTCGGGCTCAGTCGCGGCGCGCTCTATCGCCGAATGGAGAAATATGGACTTTAGGCGCAGGTTCGAGTTCGGGCTTGCGTGGCGCACGGGTGTGCTGGTCGCGTGCGTCTGGCTGTTGATACAGACCCTGAACGCGGCGGATCTGCGCGCCGGACGGATCGTCGCTGCGCTGGTCGCCTGTGCCGCGCTCGCCTCGCTGTGGAATTTCATCCGCCGGACGAATTTCCAGGTGTCGCGGTTCGTCGAATCGGTTCGGTTCGAGGATTATTCGCAGCGCTTTTCCGATCCCAGCGGCGGCGGCTTCGACGTGCTCGGCGACACGCTCGACGCGGCGCTGAAGTCGCTCCAGGCGCGGCACATGAAGGAGAGCGCCGAGGCGCGTTACCTGTCGGCGATCCTCGACGATTCGCCGAGCGCGCTCCTGAGCATTGACGAGGACGGCAAGGTGGAATTGCTCAACAAAGCCGCCCGCCAGCTGTTCACCCTGCGGCCGCTGAGTTCGGCCGGCGATTTCGATGCCCTTGGCGCGGAGATCGCGGCGGCGGTGAAGCTTCCGCCCGGGACGCGCAAGATCACTCGGCTGATGCTCGAAGGTGTACCGCACAAGGCGATCTTCGCCTCCGCGCAAGTGGCGCGGCTCGACCAGCCGGTGACCGTGCTGTCGATCCTGCCCGTGCAAAGTGAGCTCGGCGCGCTGGAGGTCGCGGCGCAGGCCGACCTCGTCCGGGTCCTGACTCACGAGATCATGAATTCGCTGACTCCGGTGACCTCGCTGGCACGGTCCAGCGCCGACATGATCGCGGCGGCCGAGGAGGCCGGCGCCCATGTCGCGGAAGCGCGGCAAGCGGCCGAAACGGTGGCCCGGCGGGCGGAGGGTATCCTGCGATTCGTCGAGAGCTATCGCGAATTCGCGCAGACCCCCGAGGTCCATCGCCGGTCGTTCAAGGCCGAGCCATGGGCCGAGGAAATCCTCCGGCTCGGGCTCGCCAGCGCCGCGGATCGCCAGGTCGAAGGGCGGGTCGACGTGCGCCCCCGGTCGCTGTCGCTCAACGCCGATCCCGAGCTGCTCGCGCATGCGGTCCTGAACCTGCTGCGCAACGGCATTCGCGCGACCGCCGACACCGAGCGCCCGGCGGTTTCACTGACAGTCCAGCGCGAGCCCAGCGGCCGTTTCCGGATCGACGTCGAGGACAATGGGCCCGGCATCCCGGCCGACCGGCGCGAGGACATTTTCCTGCCCTTCTACACCACGCACAAGGGCGGCAGCGGCGTCGGCCTGAGCTTCGCCCGCCAGGTCGCCCTCGCGCATGGTGGCTCGATCGTCGCGCTGGAGTCGCCCGCCGGAGGCGCGGATGTTCGAATCGTGATTTGAGGTACGGAGCGGCCAGACCCGGAGAGGCCGACCGCTCCGGCGAGGTGCGTTCGTGTCTCGCTAAAAGACCACCCCGCACGCGCATCAACGCATTGCCGGGCCATCCGTCGAGCCGCCAGTTACGACCGTCTCAGCTCGGGACAGTCAGCCTTCGAGCGCGGCCATGAGCGAAGCGTTGCCGCCCGCGGCCGTCGTGTCGATGCAGGTCACGCGCTCGGTTGCGAAGCGTGCGACATAATGCGGTCCGCCAGCCTTGGGCCCGGTGCCCGACAGGCCCTCGCCGCCGAACGGCTGGCTTTCGACCACGGCGCCGATCTGATTGCGGTTGACGTAGAAGTTGCCGACGCGGGCATGCTCCTCGACATAATCGCGGACGGTGTCGATCCGGCTTTGGAGGCCGATAGTCAGGCCGTAGCCGGTCGCGTTGATCGCATCGACGACCTGGCCGAGCTTGTCGCCGGAAAAGCGGACGACATGAAGAATCGGGCCGAAATTCTCGCGATTCAATTGGCTTAGAGACGAGATTTCATAGAATGCAGGAGTGACGAAACAGCCGTGCGCGGCCACTTCCGGCTGCTCGAGGACGCAAATCCGTTTGGCATTCTGGTCGAGCCACTTGAGGTGGTCGTCGAGCGCTTTTTTGGCGGCTTTGTCGATGACCGGGCCGACGTCGGTCCGAAGGTCGCTCGGGTCCCCGACCGTCAGCGCGCGCATCGCCCCGGCGACCATGGCGATCATCTGATCGGCGACCTCCTCCTGGATGAACAACACCCGCAAGGCCGAGCAGCGCTGGCCGGCGCTCTGGAATGCCGATGATATTACGTCGCGAGTGACTTGCTCGGGAAGCGCCGAGGAATCGACGATCATCGCATTCTGGCCGCCGGTCTCGGCGATGAACGGGATGATCGGCCCGTCGCGCTCGGCGAGCGTGCGGTTGATCATTCGCGCCGTTTCGGTCGAGCCGGTGAATACCACCCCCGCGACCTGCGGATGCGCGGTCAGCGTCCCGCCGACGATTTTGCCTGCCCCGGGCGCGAGCTGAACGATGTCTTTGGGGATGCCCGCCTGGTGCATCAGCTCGACCGCGAGCGCGCCGATCAGCGGCGTTTGGCCGGCCGGCTTGGTGATCACGGCATTGCCCGCCGCCAATGGCGCCGACGTCAGGCCGGTGAAGATCGCCAGCGGAAAATTCCACGGCGATATGCTGGCAAACACCCCGCGGCCGTGGAGCCGCAGCTCGTTCTGCTCGCCGGTCGGGCCGGGCAGTGGCATCGGCCCGGTGAACTGACGCCGCGCCTCACAGGCATAAAAGCGCAGGAAATCGACCGCTTCACGCACTTCGAGCACCGCATCGATCAAAGTCTTCCCGCCCTCGCGGATGCAGAGCGAGAAAAACTCTTCGCGATGTTCCTCGTACAGGTCGGCGGTGCGGTCCAGCAGCCGGGCCCGGGCTTCGCCGCGCAGCGCGTCCCAATCCTGTTGCGCGGCGTGCGCGGCGCGAACCATCCGGTCGACCTCGCCGGCGCTTGCTTCGAACACAGTACCGACGTTGACTCGTCGATCGTGAGGCGAGTTGATCGCCCTTCCCTCGCCCTTGCCAAGCGTCGGCTTGGCGATCCACTTGCGGGTTTCGAGCGCTTTCAGGCGTTCGAGCAGCGGCTCGCGCACCAGCGGGTCGGACAGGTCGATCCCGGCGCTGTTGCGCCGCCCCGACCCAAAGATTTCGCGCGGCAGGACGATCTTCGGATTGCGTTTCGGAGTCAGCGAATCGAGCTCCGCAACCGGGTCGCGCACGAGCTCGTGGAGCGACACCTGCTCGTCGGCGATCCGATTGACGAAGCTCGAGTTGGCGCCGTTCTCGAGCAAGCGGCGGACGAGATAGGCGAGCAGCTCCTTGTGGCTGCCGACCGGCGCGTAGATCCG
The DNA here is from genome assembly GCA_045811385.1 of Sphingomicrobium sp. Lineage (GTDB taxonomy): Bacteria > Pseudomonadota > Alphaproteobacteria > Sphingomonadales > Sphingomonadaceae > Sphingomicrobium. The sequence goes on from JBJMUB010000034.1 coordinate 25,300, forward strand.
GACCGGAGTCCTGGAGTCGCCGATCCCGGCTTCCAGCCGCGCCAGTTCGTCGTACAGCGCTTCGCCCATGCCATGGAGCCGCTGGAACTCGAACGGCCGGCCCTTGGCCAGCGCGTTCACCTGGCCGATCGTGTTGGCATTGTGGGTCGCGAACGCCGGGTAGATGACGTCGGTCGCTTCGAGCAGGACCTTGGCGCAGGCGAGATAGGAAACGTCGGTCGCGACCTTGCGCGTGAACACCGGATAGTCGGGCAGGCCGGCGACCTGCGCGGCCTTGACCTCGGTATCCCAGTACGCGCCCTTGACCAGGCGGACCATCAGCTTGCGGCCGTGCCCACGAGCGGCGTCGACGACCCACTCGCACAATGGCCGGGCGCGCTTCTGATAGGCCTGGATCGCGATCCCGAATCCCGCCCATCCGTTGGCAAACAGCTCGTCATCGGCGAGCAGCGCCTCGAACACGTCCATCTGCAGCTCGAGCCGGTCGGCCTCCTCGGCATCGATGGTGAAATGGACGTCGGCCTTCGCCGCTTTCAGCGCCAGCTCGCGCACCACCGGCAGGACTGCAGCGACCGCTTCCTCGGCGTGGCTCCATTCGTAGCGCGGGTGGAGGGCAGTCAGCTTGACCGAGATTCCGGGCGACCTGCGATACCCGTCCTTCGCTTCCCTGGCGATGCGGTCGAGCGCCCCGCGATAGGCCTCGGCGTAACGGTCGGCGTCCTCGAACGTCTTGGCGGCCTCGCCGAGCATGTCGAAGCTGTGACTGAGCCCTTGCTTGCGCTCAGGCTCGGCGCGCCTCAGCGCTTCTTCGATATTCCGCCCGAACACGAAATTCCGGCCGAGGATCTTCATCGCCTCGCGCACCGCGGTGCGCACCACAGGCTCGCCGAGCCGGCCGACGGCGCGGCCCAGCGCCGCCTTCCAATTGTCCGACCGGTCCTGCGCCCCTTCGAGCACCTTGCCGGTCAGCAGGAGCGAAAAGGTCGCGGCATTGACGAACGAGGAGTCCGATGCGCCGAGCTTCTCGGACCAGTCCGGGCCGGCGAGCTTGTCGGCGATCAGTTCGTCCGCGGTGTGCGCGTCGGGGATCCGCAGCAACGCCTCGGCGAGACACATCATAGCGATGCCCTCGTCCGATCCGAGGTCATAGGCATGGAGGAACGCGTCGACGCCAGAGGGCTTATGGGCGCGCACGCCCTTGACTAGCGTCCTGGCGAGCGCCGTCGCTTCGCCGAGCGTTTCGGGGTCGAGCCGGGCCTGGGCGATACGCTCGAGGGCGAGCTGCTCTTCGTCGGGCCGATAGGCGCGCCGTACGTCGCTGCGATCGACCGGCGCGGCCGGGCGGACAGCTACGCGAGCTGTCCGTGGCAATGCTTGTACTTCTTGCCCGAGCCGCACGGGCACGGCGCGTTGCGGCTGATCGGCGCCTCGACCAGCTCACCATCGGCACCCGTCGGCAGGGACGGCTGCGGAATGTTGAGCAGCGGCGGAAGGCCGCCCATCAGCCCGCGCGCCGCAGCGTCGATGTCAGCGGTGTCGTCGTCGGCCGAGAAGGGGTCGAGGTGCTGGGTGATGAAATCGGGGAGCACCGGCGGCGGCTCCTCGAGCTGGATCTGCGCACGCATCAAGGTGCGGGTGACCTCCTCGCGGATCGCGACCAGCAGCCGCTCGAACAGCAGGAATGCCTCCTGCTTATATTCGTCGATCGGCTTCTTCTGAGCGTAGCTCCTGAGGTGGATGACCTGGCGCAGCGCGTCGAGGGTCGCGAGATGCTCCTTCCAGTGATGATCGAGCGTCTGAAGCAGGATCTGCTTCTCGATCTCGTTCCAGCGCTCCGGTTCGATCCCGTCGGTCTTTTCGGCCATTGCGTCGTCGGCCAGCTTCTGGAGCCGCTCGACGATCAGTTCCTGTTCGACTGCTTCCTCGCGCAGCCAGTCGTCGATCGGCGGCTGGAACCCGAGGATGTCCTCGATGCTCTCCTTGAGGTTGGGGACATTCCACTGTTCGGGATAGGTCCCCTCGGGGCAGTTCACAGCGACAATCGACGCCAGCGATTCCGCGCGCATGTCGGCGATGACCTCGCTGACGCTGTCGGCATCCATGATGTCGGCGCGCTGCTCGTAGATCACCTTGCGCTGGTCGTTCATCACGTCGTCGAACTCGACCACCTGCTTGCGGATGTCGTAGTTGCGCGCTTCGACCTTCTTCTGCGCCGTCTCGATCGCCTTGGATATCCACGGCGAGATGATCGCCTCACCGTCCTCGAGGTTCTTGTTCATCAGCCGAGCGAACATGGTCTGCGGGCCGAAGATGCGCAGCAGGTCGTCATCGAGGCTGAGGTAGAAGCGCGACAAGCCCGGGTCGCCCTGCCGGCCGGAGCGCCCGCGCAGCTGGTTGTCGATACGGCGGCTCTCGTGGCGCTCGGTACCGAGCACGTAGAGGCCGCCTGCGTCGAGGACGCGCTGCTTTTCCTCGGCGACTTCGCGGCGGATGCGCTCGATCGCTTTGTCCTTCTCAGGCCCGTCCGCGAGCTCGGCAAGCTCGTCGGCGATTCGGAAGTCGATGTTCCCGCCGAGCTGGATGTCGGTTCCGCGGCCAGCCATGTTGGTTGCGATGGTCACCGCCCCGAGGCGCCCGGCCTGGGCGACGATATGCGCTTCCTGCTCGTGGAAGCGGGCGTTGAGGACCGAGTGCGTGATCCCCTCGCGCTCGAGATACTCGGCGAGCATCTCCGACTTCTCGATTGAGACCGTGCCGACGAGGACCGGCTGGCCCATCTCCTGCCGGTGTTTGATCTCCTTGGCGATGGCGCCGAACTTATCGGTGATGTTCTTGTAAAACTCGTCGTCCTCATCCTTGCGCAGAACGGCGACATTGGTCGGGATCGCCACCACGTTCATCTTGTAGATGTCGAAGAATTCCGGCGCCTCGGTCATCGCCGTCCCGGTCATCCCGGAGAGCTTGGGGTACATGCGGAAATAGTTCTGGAAGGTGATCGAGGCGAGCGTCTGGTTCTCGGGCTCGATCTCGACGCCTTCCTTCGCCTCGACCGCCTGGTGCAGTCCGTCCGACCAGCGCCGGCCCTCCATCATGCGCCCGGTGAACTCGTCGATGATGACGACCTTGCCGTCCTTGACGATGTAATCGATGTCCTTCTTGAACATCACATTGGCTTTGAGCGCCTGGTTG
>JBJMUB010000035.1:0-62362 GCA_045811385.1 Sphingomicrobium sp.
TCGACGACAAAGTCCTTTCCGCTCCGAACATCAATGAGCCGATCCTTGGCGGCAGTGCGCAGATCACCGGAAGCTTCACCGTGCAGAGCGCGCACGACCTCGCCGTCAGCCTCGCCTCGGGCAAGCTGCCGGTGAAGCTGAACGTGATCGAGGAGCGCAGCATCGGCCCCGACCTCGGGCGCGATTCGATCCACAAGGGCGTCATCGCCAGTCTCGTCGGGACGGTGGGCGTGATCCTGTTCATGCTGGTGACCTACGGCCGCTTCGGCGTTTACGCGACGGTCGCCTTGATCGTGAACGGTTTCCTGATCCTCGGGATCATGGCGATGTTCAACGCGACCCTGACGCTGCCGGGAATCGCGGGTTTCATCCTGACCATCGGCGCGGCGGTCGATGCGAACGTCCTGATCAACGAGCGCATCCGTGAGGAGATCCGGCGTGGGCGCCGGCTGATCGACGCCGTTGAGACCGGCTATCACGAGGCGTTCCGCGCAATCTTCGACGCGAACGTCACCCACGTCATCTCGGCGGCGATCATGGCCTATTTCGGCTCGGGGCCGGTGCGTGGCTTCGCCGTCGTGCTTCTGATCGGCGTCGTCACCTCGGTGTTCACCGCCGTTTATTTCACCCGCATGCTGGTCGCGCTGTGGCTGCGCCGGGCCCGGCCGCGCGAACTGCATATCTGAGGCTCCAAGCAATGAAGCTCCTGAAGCTCGTCCCCGATCACACCAACGTCGACTTCATGCGATGGCGCAACCTTGCCGTCGTCCTGTCGACGGTGCTGACGATCCTGTCGTTTGCCTACACCGCCTATCGCGGCCTCAACCTCGGCGTCGATTTCGTCGGCGGGCAGCTGGTCCGCGTGACGTTCGTCCAGCCGGTCGACGTCGAGCAGCTTCGCTCGCGGGTTCTCGGCCTCCACCTCGGCGAAGCCACCATCCAGGAGTTCGGCGGGCCCAAGAGCTATCAGATCCGCCTGCCCAAGCCGGAGGGCGGGGACGCCGCGGCCAACGTTGCGGCCAACCGCGTGAAGCAGCTGATCGCGGCCGACTATCCGGGCTCGCGGGTCGATGCCGTCGAGACCGTGTCGGGCAAGGTCAGCGAAGAGTTGGCGAGCGACGGCGCCAAAGCGATCATCTTCGCCATGCTCGGAATCGCGGTCTACATCTGGTTGCGGTTCGAATGGCAGTTCGGGGTCGGGGCGCTGCTGACCCTTGCCCACGACGTGTCGATGACGCTCGGCTTCTTCGCGTTCACCCGGTTGCAGGTCGACTTGAACGTCGTCGCCGCGATCCTGACGATCGTCGGCTATTCGCTCAACGACACGGTCGTGATTTACGACCGGATCCGCGAGAACCTCCGCAAGTACCGCAAGATGGCGATCCTGCCGCTACTCAACCTGTCGCTCAACGAGACCCTGGCGCGGACCGTCGTCACTTCGCTGACCGTGCTGATCGCGCTGGGCGTGCTGATGGCCATCGGGCCCGAAGTGATCTTCGGCCTGGCCATCGCCATCTTCCTCGGAGTGCTGATCGGCACCTATTCGTCGATCTACATTTCGGCGCCGGTGCTGGTGTGGCTCGGGGTCACGCCGTCGAGCTTCGTCCGGCTCGACGACAAGGAAGAGCCCGAAAAGCAGCCGGCCTGAGCCGTTCAGCATAGGACAAGCTTCCCCCGCCCAATTTTCACCGGCCTTTCGCCGCTTGGCCAGCCCACGGGCTCACGCTAATGAGGACCCTTATGTTGAAGTCCACCCGTACCGTCGTCCTGCTGCTCGCCTGCGCCGCCACGCTCCCGCTCGCCGGTTGCGCCCGCAACAAGGCCAAGGGCGACACCGCTTATGTCGCTCGCGATGTCAGCTCGCTCTATTCCGCGGCCAAGCGGACGATGGACAGCGGCGACTATGAGCGCGCCGCCAAGCTGTTCGACGAGGTCGAGCGCCAGCATCCTTATTCGGTCTGGGCCCGCCGAGCGCAGATCATGAGCGCGTTCAATTATTATCTGGCGACCAAATATACCGAGGCGATCAGCTCGGCGCAGCGCTTCCTGACCATCCACCCCGGCAACGCCGAGGCGCCCTACGCCCATTATCTCGTGGCGATGAGCTATTATCAGCAGATCGCCGACGTCACCCGCGACCAGGCGATCACGCAGCAGGCTGCGGATTCGTTCGGCGAGCTGATCCGCCGCTACCCGGACAGCCGCTACGCTGCCGACGCGCGCCTCAAGCTCGACCTCATCAACGATCACCTCGCCGGTAAGGAGATGGAGGTCGGGCGCTTCTACCAGCGTTCGGGCAATTGGCTCGCCGCCAGCCTGCGCTTCCGCGAGGTCGTCGACAAATATCAGACCACCAGCCACACGCCCGAGGCGCTCGAGCGGCTGGTCGAAACCTACCTCGCGCTCGGCACCCCGGCCGAGGCCTACAAGGCGGCCGCGGTCCTCGGCAAAAACTATCCGCAGGACTTCTGGTACCGCCAGTCGCTCCGCTACCTGCTCGCTTATGAGAAAAGGCATCCGAAGCAGGCAGCCTGGACTCGGTGAGGTCGAAGCGGCGAGGTCTCGGCCCTGAATGCTGAGGCAGCTCGCCATCCACAATATCGTGCTCGTCGAACGGCTCGAGCTGGAGTTCGAGCCCGGCCTCGGAGTGCTCACCGGCGAGACCGGCGCGGGCAAATCGATCCTGCTCGACGCGCTCGGCCTCGCGCTCGGCGCCCGGGCCGACACCGGCCTCGTCCGGTCGGGCCAGGAGCAAGGCATGGTCTCGGCGGAGCTCGAGCTTGCCCCCGACCATCCCGTCCATCGCCTGCTGCGCGAACAGGGCATCGAGGCTGAGCCCGGCGAACCTTTGATCGTTCGCCGCACCTTGAAGAGCGACGGCGGCAGCCGCGCCTTCCTCGGCGCGACCGGTGTGCCGGCCGGAGTGATCCGCGAGCTCGGCGGCCTGATGGTCGAGGTCCACGGCCAGCATGACGACCGCGGGCTGCTCAACCCGAAGGGCCACCGCGCGCTGCTCGACGCCTTCGGCAGGCTCGATACCGGTGCGGTCGAGCGCGCCTGGGCCGACGTGACGCGAATCGAGGCCGAGCTGCTCGAAGCGCGGGCCGCCGCGGCCGACGCCGAGCGCGACCGCGACTATCTCCAACACTCAAGCGAGGAGATCGCGCGGCTCGCCCCCGAGGAAGGCGAAGAAACTCGCCTCGCCGAGGAACGGACCGCCATGCAGGCCGGTCTGAAGGCGGGCGAATCGCTCACGGGCCTCGACGAGTTGCTGGGCGGATCGGAAGGCGCACTCGCGCTGCTGCGCCAGGCCGCTCGGCGAATCGAGCGCGGCGCTGCGGACCATCCGTTGCTCGGCGAGGCCTTGGCGTCGCTCGACCGAGCGGTGATCGAGGCGAGCGAGGCCGAGGACAGGATTGAGCGCGCGGCCGACGCCCTGGCGTTCGAACCGGCGCGGCTCGAGCAGGTCGAGGCCCGGCTGTTCGACATCCGGGCGCTGGCCCGCAAGCATCGCGTCGAACCGGATGCGCTGGCGGCCCTCGGCGAGCAGATGCGCCGGCAACTCGCTGCGATCGAAGCCGGCGGGGAGCGCATCGCCGAGCTCGACCGCCAGCTCGTCGCGGCTCGCGAATCCTATGCCGCGGCCGCCGAAGCGCTCAGCGAGCAGCGCCGTGACACTGCCGCCCGGCTCGACGAGAGAGTCGCGGACGAGCTGTATCCGTTGAAGCTGGAAACCGCCCGTTTCCGCACGGCCGTTGCGGCGGCCGAGCCAGGCCCCGCGGGCACCGACCGGATCGAGTTCGAGGTCTCGACCAACCCCGGCGCGCCGTTCGGACCGCTGACCCGGATCGCCTCGGGCGGCGAGCTGTCGCGCTTCATCCTTGCCTTAAAGGTCGCGCTGGCCGAAGCCGGAAGCGCCGCGACCATGATCTTCGATGAGGTCGACCGCGGCGTCGGCGGCGCGGTCGCCAGCGCGATCGGCGAGCGGCTGGCCCGGCTCGCCGAGGATTCGCAGGTGCTGGTCGTCACCCACTCGCCGCAGGTCGCGGCGCGCGCCTCGCACCATTATCGAATCGAGAAATCGCACGGACCCGACGGCACGCGCACCACGGTCCGCCGGCTCGACGAGGCCGAGCGCCGCGAAGAGATCGCGCGGATGCTGTCGGGCGCTTCGGTCACCGACGAGGCGCGTGCCCAGGCGGCCCGCCTGCTCGACGCGGCGTGATCGCTTATGTCGCTTTGCTGCGCGCGGTGAACGTCGGCGGGCGGCAGCTCGCGATGGCGGATCTCAAGTCCGTCGCGGCGGACCTCGGCCTCGATGATCCGCGCACCTACATCGCCAGCGGCAACCTGCTGTTCAGAAGCTCGAAGAGCGAAGCCGCCGTGAAGGCCGAGCTGGAACGAGCGCTGACCGAACATATGGGCAAGCCGGTCGAGGTGATGATCCGTACGGCTGGCGAAATGGCGGATGCTGTTGCCGCCAATCCCTTCGCCGATCAGCCGGGCAACCGCGTGGTCGCCATTTTCTTCGACGAAGCCCCGTTCGCTGACGCGATCGCAACGGCGAAGAATGTCGCCGACGAACGGCTGGCGCTCGGCCGGCGCGAAATCTATGTCCGCTATCCGTCCGGGCAGGGACGCTCGAAGCTGAAATTGGGAGCAAGGGCGCTCGGCACCGCGCGCAACATGAACACGGTGGCCAAACTGGCCGAGTTGGCGAGGGAGGATCGATGAGCAAGCAACGCGATGTCGGCCAAGAGTTCGAAGGCGAACAGCTGAGCCATGTGCTCGTCGGCCGCCGCGACGGCCAGGCCCGGCCGACGGTGATCCTGATCCCGACGGTAATGGGCGTGTCCGACCTCGAGATCGGCTTTGGCAGGCAGCTGGTCGAGCTCGGCTACAATGCGCTGGTTGCCGACACCTTCGGCAAGAAGTTTCGCGGCGCCGACCGCGATACCTGCTTCGGCGAGCTGACTCGGCTCAAGGCCGACCGCGCAGCGCTTCGGCGTCGCCTGCAGGCGATCCTCGACCAGGCGCGCGGCCTCGATGAGGTCGAGAGCGGCAATATCGTCGTCGCCGGCTATTGCTTTGGCGGAATGTGCGCGCTCGACCTCGCCCGTGGCGGCGCCGACATCGTCGCGGCCGTCAGCTTCCACGGCCTGTTCGATCCGCCCGGGCTTCCGGCGCAGAAGATCAAGGCCAAGGTGGTTGCTTTCCACGGCTGGGACGACCCGATGGTCCCGCCCGAGGCCGTCGTCGCGCTCGGCCAGGAGCTGACCGCGGCCGGGTCGGACTGGCAGATCCACGCCTACGGCAATGTCGCGCACGGCTTCACCAATCCCAACGCGCACGAAATCGGGATCGAGGGGGTGCGCTACAACGCCCTCGCCGCCGAACGCTCGTGGACGGCGTTCATCAACCTGCTCGAGGAAGTCTTTGGAGGGCATGACCACTGAGCTGAGCGAAGCCGAGGCCGCCAACCGCCTGATGCGGCTGGCCCGGGAGATCGCCCGCCACGACAAGCTCTACCACGACCAGGACGCGCCGGAGATTTCCGACGCCGGTTACGATGCGTTGGTCCGTGAGAACCGCGAGCTGGAGGAGCGTTTCCCGCACTTGGTCCGCGCGGACTCGCCGTCGCGGCGGCTCGGCGCGGCGCCGACCGGCGCGCTCGCCAAGGTCGCTCACGCGCGGCCGATGCTCAGCCTCGACAATGCTTTTTCCGACGATGAGGTGCGCGAGTTCGTCGCGCGAGTCCGGCGCTTTCTTGCGCTTTCGCCGGACGAACCGGTGGCGCTGACGGCGGAGCCCAAGATCGACGGTCTCAGCTGCTCGCTGCGCTACGAGCGCGGCCAGCTCGTCCTCGGCGCAACCCGCGGCGATGGGACGACCGGGGAAGACGTGACCGCGAATGTTCGAACGATCGGCGACATTCCCCACGCGATCGCCGGCGCTCCCGGCTTGCTCGAGGTCCGCGGCGAGGTGTATATGTCGAAGGCGGACTTCGAAGCCCTGAACGAGCGGCAGGAAGCGGCCGGCGGCAAGATCTTCGCCAACCCGCGCAATGCCGCGGCCGGTTCGCTGCGGCAGAAGGACCCGGCCATCACCGCCGCTCGGCCGCTGCGCTTTCTCGCGCACGGCTGGGGCGAGATCAGCGAGCCGCTCGCCGCGCTCCAGCTGCTGGCCATGAAAAAGATCGAATCGTTCGGGATCCCGGTCAGCGACTTGCTCAAGCGCTGCGAAACCGTCGATGAGGCGCTCGGTCATTATCGCGCGATCGAGCGCGCCCGCGCGGACCTTCCCTACGACATCGACGGCGTCGTCTATAAGGTCGCCCGGCTCGATTGGCAGGATCGCCTCGGCCAGGTCGGGCGGGCGCCGCGCTGGGGTCTCGCCCACAAGTTCCCGGCGGAGAAGGCCGAAACCACGCTCGAGGCGATCGACATCCAGGTCGGGCGTACCGGCAAGCTCACTCCGGTCGGCCGGTTGAAGCCGGTCGGCGTCGGCGGAGTGATGGTCGCCAACGTCACGCTTCACAACCGCGACGAGATTGCGCGGCTCGGCCTGCGCATTGGCGACCGCGTCCGCATCCAGCGCGCCGGCGACGTCATTCCGCAGGTGATCGAGAACCTGACCCGCGACGAGCCGCGGCCGGCCTACGAATTCCCGAGCCACTGCCCGATGTGCGATTCCGAAGCGGTGGCCCAGCAAGGCGAGGTCGACGTCCGCTGCACCGGCGGGCTGATCTGCCCGGCCCAGCGGTTCGAGCGGCTGCGCCATTTCGTTTCGCGCGGAGCGCTCGACATCGAGGGGCTCGGCGAAAAGTCGATTGTCGAGTTCATCGAGCTCGGCTGGCTCCATTCGCCGGCCGACATCTTCCGCCTCCACGTGCATCGGTCAGAGCTGCTCGCCCGCGAGGGGTGGAAGGACAAGAGCGTCGACAACCTCCTCGCCGCGATCGAGGCCAAGCGTACGCCCGAGGGACCGCGCTTCCTGTTCGGCCTCGGCATCCGCCACATCGGCATCGTCACCGCGCGGGACCTGCTCAAATGCTTCGGCACGATCGACGAGCTGCGCCGAGTCGCAATGTCCGATGATGCTCAGGCGGAGCTTGCCTCGGTCGAAGGCGTCGGCCCGGTCGTCGCCGAAGCGCTGGTCGATTTCTTCCATGAGGCGCACAACCGCGAGGTTCTCGACGATTTGCTGTCGGAGGTGACTCCCAAACCGTTCGTCAGCGACGCGAAGCAGACCGAATGGACCGGCAAGACGATCGTCTTCACCGGCAGCCTCGAGACGATGAGCCGCGACGAGGCCAAGGCCCAGGCCGAACGGCTCGGGGCGCGCGCCGCCGGCTCGGTCAGCGCCAAGACCGACCTGGTGGTCGCGGGGCCGGGGGCCGGATCGAAGCTCAAGAAAGCCGAAGAGCTTGGAATCCGGGTGATAAACGAGCAAGACTGGAGTCGGATCGTCGCCGAAGCAGCGGCGTAGGGGAGGGTTTCAATGAAGCGTCTGTTTGCCGTCGCGGCGTTTGCCGCAGTACCCGGTATCGCCGTCGCGCAATCCGCGCCGGCTCCGCCGAGCGCCGCCCAGAAACCCTATACCGTCAAAGGCCCGCACGAGCGCAACGATCCTTATTACTGGCTGCGCGACGACAGCCGGAAGAACGCCGACATGCTCGGCTATCTCAAAGCCGAGAATGCCTATGCCGACGCGGTGCTGGCGCCGACCAAACCGCTCCAGGACAAATTGTTCAACGAGATCATCAGCCGCATCAAGCAGGACGATTCCTCCGTTCCCGTCCGCGACCGGGGCTACTGGTATTACACGCGCTTCGAGACCGGCGCCGACTATCCGATTCTCGCCCGCAAGGCCGGCACTCAGAGGGCCAAAGAGCAGATCATGCTCAACGAGCCGGTGATGGCCAAGGGCCACGGCTTCTTCGCGGTCGGCGACTGGAGCGTTAGCCAGAACAACCGCCTGCTCGCCTACGCGCTCGATACCGTCGGACGGCGGCAATACATGCTGACGGTCAAGGACCTCGCGACCGGCCGGACGCTCAGCGACAAGGTCGAGAATGTCGAGCCCAACCTCGTCTGGGCCGACGACAACCGCACCGTTTATTATATCGAGAAGGACCCGGTCACCCTGCTCAGCAAGCGGGTTAAGGCGCACGTGCTGGGCACTCCGGCGTCGGCCGACACGCTGGTTTACGAGGAGAAAGACGACAGCTTCTACATGGGCGTCGGGCGCACCAGCGACGACAAATATGTCTGCATCTATCTCCAGAGCACGGTCAGCAACGAGCAGAGCTGCACCCCCGCGGCGAAGCCCGGCGTGTGGACTCTCGTCGCGCCGCGCCAGCGCGACCTGCTCTACGGCGCCGATCACGTCGGCGGCCGCTGGATCATCCGCACCAACGCCGACGGCGCCAAGAACTTCAAGCTGGTCGAGCTCGCCGATGCCGATGCGGCCAAGGGACGCGCAGGCTGGCGTGACTTGGTGCCGCACAATCCCAATGTGTTCATCGAGAATTTCCAGCCGTTCAACAGCTTCATCGCGATCGAGGAGCGGTCCAACGGCAACAAGCACATCCGGCTGCTCAGCAATTCGGGCAAGACCAGCGACGTCGCGTCGGACGAGCCGGCCTATGACATGAGCATCGGCGCCAACCCGGAGGTGGCCGCGACCAGCGTGCGCTACGCGTATAATTCGCTGACGACGCCGACGATCACCTATCAGGTCAACGCGGCGACCGGCGCGCGCACGGTGCTCAAGCGCAATCCGGCGCCGAACTACGATGCCTCGCAATATGTCACCGAGCGCGTGTGGGCGACCGCGCGCGACGGGACCAAGGTGCCGGTCTCGCTGGTCTACAAGAAGGGCTTCAAGAAAGACGGCACCGCGGCGATGCTGCAGTTCGGCTACGGCAGCTACGGCTTCTCCACCGACCCGGCCTGGTCGCCGAGCATCGTTCCGCTGCTCGACCGCGGCATGGTCTACGCCATCGCCCACATCCGCGGCGGGCAGGAGATGGGCCGCGCCTGGTACGACGCCGGGCATCTGCTCAACAAGAAGAATACCTTCACCGACTTCATCGACGTCACCCGCTATCTCGTCGCGCAGGGTTATGCGGCGAAGGATCGGGTTGCTGCGTCGGGCGGAAGCGCCGGCGGCCTGTTAATGGGCGCGGTCGCCAACATGGCCCCGCAGGACTATCGGGTGATCATCGCTCAGGTGCCCTTCGTCGACGTCGTGACGACCATGCTCGACACCTCGATCCCGTTGACCACCAACGAGTTCGACGAGTGGGGCAACCCGGCCGAGGCCAAATATTACGACTACATGCTGTCCTATTCGCCGTACGACAATGTGAGGAAGCAGGCCTATCCGGCGATGTTCGTCGGGACCGGCCTGTGGGACAGCCAAGTCCAATATTACGAGCCGGCGAAGTGGGTCGCCAAGCTCCGCGCGACCGAGACGGGGTCCAAGCCGCTGGTGTTCCGAGTCAACATGGAAGCCGGCCACGGCGGCAAGTCGGGGCGGTTCGAGGCGTACCGTTCGCGCGCCGAATATTATGCGTTCATGGTCGACCAGCTGGGCCTGGCGAACGCAGCATCACCACCGGCCACTCGGTCTGCGCCCGAACGGGGTCGATAAGGCCCTCGGCCGCATAAGCTCGGATTACCCCCTCGGACTGGGTGTCGAGCAAGCCGGCGAGGACGATCGTTCCGCCGGGTGCCAGCGCCTTGGCGAAATCGGGTGCAAGGTCGATCAGCGGCCCGGCAAGGATGTTGGCGACGATCAGGTCGAACGGCGCACGGGCGGCGAGCAACGGCGAGTCCATGCCGTCGGCGACCGCCAGCAGCAACTCGCCGGCGCTATGGCCGAGCTTCACGTGGTTGATCGCTGCATTGTCGCGCGCGACGTCGATCGCGACCGGGTCGATATCGGTCGCGATGCACTTGGCGTCGGGCCACAGGGCGAGCGCAGCGAAAGCGAGCAGGCCGGTGCCGGTGCCAAGGTCGGCAATATTTGCAAATTCGCAATCGTTTTCCGCTAGCAAATCGAGCGCGGCGAGGCAGCCCGCGGTCGTCGCATGCTGCCCGGTGCCGAAGGCGAGGCCGGCGTCGATCTCGAAATTGATCCGCCCTGGATCGGACTTGGAGGTCGGCGTGTGGACGGTGAAGCGGCCGGCGCGGATCGGCTGCAGCCCGGCCTGGCTCAGCGCGACCCAGTTGGTGTCGCCGAGCTGCTCGACCTCGGGCGGCCCGCTGCCCAGCCGGGCCAGGAGCGCCGTCTCCTCGGCCGTGGGCTGGCGCTCGAAATAAGCGTGGATCAGCCAGTCGTCGGGCCGGGTTTCGTCGGGCTCGTCGGCGACCAGGACCGGCGGGTTGTCGCCGAACTCCGGCAAATCCGCCATCGCGCCGATCGCCTCGCCCTGCGCCCGCGTGCAGGGGACGGTCACGCGGAAGCTCACTTCGCCGCCGCTTCCTTCGCCAGCCGCTCGTCGAGCTGCTTCGTCAGCGCAGCCGCATAATCGCGGCAGGCGTTCTCGTCCTCGACCTTCGCCCGGCCGAGCCGCTTCACCATGCCGCTCGCCGACGGATGCGGGGTCAGCAATATGTCGCAGGGCAGCGCTGCGACCTTGGCGATGCTGGTCCGAAACGCCGCGAGATATTGCGGGTGGTCGCTGAACCGATAGTCGTCGCGGCTGACCGGAGTCAGGCTATCGGCATAGACCATGCTTCGGCAGATGCCGATGTAGCAGCTTTCCCAACGCCAGGTCAGCGCGCCGGCCGTATGCCCGGGGGTCGCGACGGCGGTCAGCTGAATGTCGAACAGCCCCACGGTCCCGCCGTCCTCGATCACCCGATCGACCTGGGCCACCGGCAGCGGCTTCTGCATCCCGGCCTGGGGATCGTCGGGGTTCGCCACTCCGGTCGAGAGCACCTTGGCCGCGGCCGGCGAGGCGACGACCTGAGCACCCGTCAGGCGCTGGAGCCGGGCCACGCCGCCAATGTGGTCGTTATGCTCGTGACTTTCGAGGATATATTTCACGTCGGCCAGGCGGAAGCCGAGCTTGCGGATGTTGGCCGCGATGAGATCCGCGCCGGCCTCGGACCCGCCATCGATCAGCACGTGGCCGCGCTCCCCAGCGATCAGGATCGACGAAATGCCGCACGTGCCGACGAGATAAGTGTTGGCGTGGATCCGCACCGGGGGCGCCGGCTTGTCCCAGTCGTCCCAGTCCTTGCACGTCCCCGCGAATACCGGGCCGGCGTCGGCGAGCGGCGCAACCGGATGCTCGATCTGGCGCGGCGGCTTCTGCAGCGGGATGACCACTCCGCCCAGCTGCGCGGCCGCAAGGAGGGCGAGGCTAGCGAACATAGCTCGCGCCGTTGACGTCGATCACGCTTCCGGTTGCGGAGGCCGGCGCGTCGGTCGCGAGCCAGCGGATCGTCTCGGCGACCTCGTCGGTGGTCGCCACGCGCCCCAATGGGATGTCGGCAACGATCTGCGCCCCGCCACGGCCCTGGAGATATTCGTCTGTCATTTCCGACACGGTGAAGCCTGGCGCGACTGCGAAGCAGAGGATGCCCTCGGCGGCGTAGCCGCGCGCGATCGTCCGGGTCATCGCCACGATCGCCCCCTTGGACGCGGCATAATGCCAGTGTTGGGCTGAGTCGCCGCGGAAGGCGGCGCGGCTGGCGACGTTGACGATCCGTCCCGGGATACCGAGGTCGAGGAAGTGCGAGACGGCGAGCTTGCTGAGGTCGGCCGCCGCTTGCAGGTTGATGGTCAGGGTCCGCTGCCAGGCGGCGTGCCACTCCTCGTCGGGCGCATTGTCCGGCACCGCCTCATAGATTCCGGCATTGTTGACGAGCACGTCGATCCGCCCGTCGAGCTCGGCCAGCGCCGTCTCCCACAGGCCGCGCGGCGCGGCCGGATCGGCGAGGTCGGCGGCGATCAGCTCATCGCTGCCCTTGCTCGAATGCCCGACGGCATTGTGCCCGCGCGCTTTCAACAGGATGTAAGTCGCCGCGCCGATCCCGCGGCTGGCTCCGGTGACGAGGATGTTCATGGCGGGGCACTAGCAATTCCTCCCCGGGACGGGGAGGGGGACCATTCACCGAAGAGTGAATGGTGGAGGGGGCGGCGTGCAGGTCTCAGGCCCCCCTCCGCCAGCGCTTCGCGCTGGCACCTCCCCGCGAGCGGGGAGGATTAAGCCGCCATTCCGTTGACGAATGCCTTGGCGGTCGACTTGAAATTGGCGATCTGCTCGCTGAACCGGCCGAAGCCCTGCTCAACCAGGTCGATGTCCTTGGCGACATTCTCGGTGTCGCTGCGGATCGCCGCAATCGTCGAGCTCATCGAGTCGGCGGCGAGCGCGGTTTCGTCGACGGCCGCGGTGATCATCGTCACCGTCTGCGCCTGAAGCTCCATCGCCTGGCGGATTCGGTCGGCCGAGGTCTGGACCTCTTCGACCGTCCCCTGGATCGAGCCGTTCGCCTCGACCGTCTGGCGCGTCGCCTGCTGGATTGCGGTAATCTTGGCGGTGATGTCGTCGGTCGCCCGCGCGGTCTGCGAGGCGAGGCTCTTCACTTCCTGAGCGACGACCGCGAAGCCGCGCCCGGCATCGCCGGCGCGGGCCGCTTCAATCGTCGCATTCAGCGCAAGGAGGTTGGTCTGGCCCGCGATGTCGCGGATCAGCGACAGGATCGATTCGATCGCTTCGACGTGCGCCGACAAGGCCTGGCTGACCTTGACCGCCTGGCTCGCCTGGTCGCCGGCGCGGATCGCGACCCCGGCCGCGACCTCGACCTCGGTCCGGGCGTCCTCGATCGCGCGGATCAGGCCGGCCGCGGTCTGGGCGGCCTCACGCATCGCGACCGCCGATTGCTCGGCGGCGGCCGCGACTTCGCTGGTCTTGCCGAGCATTCCGCGCGCCGACGCGGCGGTCGAGCGGGTGCGGTCGGTCAACTGCTTCGACTGGTCGGTGGTGGCCCGAACCAGCTCGGTAACTCGGCGCTCGAACTGATCGCTTTCGGTGCCGCGCTGCTCGGCGGCCTCGATTGCCTCGAGCAACGCAACCTGGGCCAGGATGATGTCCGTTTCGAAGCTCGTCAGCCGCTGGAAGGCAGTGACATTGCGCTCGAGGGTCTCGGGATCGCCGGCGTAGCGCTCGAACAGCTTGCCGATGATCCGGGTAATGAGCTGGTCGCGAGCAACGATGTAGGCCGGGACCGAGGTCTTCTCGCGATAGATGCGGCGGCCGTATTCGGCGACGTTCTGGATCCAGGTCGAGTCGACCTTCGCACCGTAATGGACGTGGGCGCGTTCGGCGGCTTCGGGACCGAACTGGGCTCGGACCTCGGCGTCGATGATGTCACCGGCGTCCTGCCACAGCGAGCGGACGTCGCGCTCGAGCGAACCGTCGGGATTATAGGCCTGAAGCCGGGCATCCACCTGCTCGTCGGTCAGCCGCTGCAGCTGCCCAATGTCACCGCTCATTCTCTTGTCTCCGTACCCAGCGCATTCGCTCCCCTGGAGCTGTTGCACTGCTCATGCCGGACAATGGTTAAGAGCCAGTTAGGCGAGGGGAAGTTTCAGGGCCCGGAATCTTGCCACTCCGGGGAGCGCGCCTTAAGCGGGCGCACCATGGCAGAACCTACATCCCGCCCGCTTTCGCCCCATCTCACCGTCTGGCGCTGGGGCCCCGGAATGGCCGCTTCGATCGTCCACCGAGTCACCGGCTCCGGCCTGGCGATTCTCGGCCTCGCGGTCCTCACCTGGTGGCTGGTCGCGCTGTCGGGCGGAGCTGAGCCTTATGCCCTGTTCACCAGGGCGGCGACCAACGTCTTCGGCAGGATCATCCTGATCGGCCTCACCTGGGCGTTCTTCCAGCATTTGCTGACGGGCATCCGTCACCTCGTGATGGACACCGGCGCGGGGTTCGAGTTGGGGCCCAACAAGACGTTCGCGATCCTGACGTTCGTGGGCTCGGTCGTACTGACCGCCGCGCTGTGGGCCTATGCGCTGGGAGTCGTGAAATGAGCGTCGGCGAAAGCTCCACTCCGCTCGGCCGGGTGCGCGGCCTCGGCTCGGCCCGCGAAGGCGGCGAGCATTGGCTGACCGAGCGGGTCACCAGCATCGCTTTGTTGCTGCTCGGCACCTGGCTGCTCGCTTCGCTGTTGATCCTGCCGTCGCTCGACCCGCGAACGGTGATCGAGTGGCTCCGCGCGCCGAGCGGCGCAGTGCCGATGGCGCTGCTGATCGTGACCGGCTTCAAGCATGCGCTCGACGGGATGAAGGTGGTGGTCGACGATTATGTCCACGACGAGGGCAACCGCTTCGCCTGCAACCTTGTGCTTCTGTTCCTCGCCGTCGGCGGCGGCGCGCTGGCCCTGTTCGCTCTCGCCCGGATCGCGTTCGGAGCGGCCGCTTGAGCGCTTACAAGATCGTCGATCACACTTATGACGTCGTCGTCGTCGGGGCCGGAGGGGCGGGGCTTCGCGCCGCCATGGGATCGGCGGAGCAGGGGCTGAAGACCGCCTGCATTACCAAAGTCTTCCCGACCCGCAGCCACACCGTCGCCGCGCAGGGCGGGATCGCCGCCAGCCTCGGCAACATGGGCCCCGACCACTGGACCTGGCACATGTACGACACCGTCAAAGGGTCGGACTGGCTCGGCGACCAGGACGCGATCGAATATATGGTGCGAGAGGCACCGGCCGCGGTGATCGAGCTCGAACATGCCGGAATGCCGTTCAGCCGCACGGCCGAGGGAAAGATCTACCAGCGCGCGTTCGGCGGGATGACCCAGGACATGGGCGAGGGGCCGCCGGCGCAGCGCACCTGCGCCGCCGCCGACCGCACCGGCCATGCCATGCTTCACACGCTCTACCAGCAGAGCCTCAAGCATGACGCCGACTTCTTCATCGAATATTTCGCGATCGACCTGATCATGCAGGGCGGCGTCTGCGTCGGGGTCGTCGCGCTCAATCTCGACGACGGCTCGATCCACCGCTTCCGCGCCCAAGCGGTCGTCCTGGCGACCGGCGGCTACGGCAAAATCTATTTCACCGCGACTTCGGCCCATACCTGCACCGGCGACGGCAATGCGATGGTCTTACGGGCCGGCCTGCCGCTTCAGGACATGGAGTTCGTCCAGTTCCACCCGACCGGAATCTATGGCGCCGGAGTGCTGATCACCGAGGGCGCGCGGGGTGAGGGCGGCTATCTCACCAACTCGGAAGGCGAGCGCTTCATGGAGCGCTACGCTCCGCACGCCAAGGACCTCGCCAGCCGCGACGTCGTGTCGCGTTCGATGGCGATGGAGATCCGCGAAGGCCGCGGGGTCGGCGAGCAAAAGGACCATATCTGGCTGCACCTCGACCATATCGACGCGAAGATCCTGCACGAGCGGCTGCCGGGGATCACCGAGACGGCGATGACCTTCTCGAGCGTCGATGTGACCCGCCAGCCGATCCCGGTCGCGCCGACGGTCCATTATTCGATGGGCGGAATCCCGACCAATTATCATGGCGAGGTGGTGACGCTGAAGGACGGCAATCCAGACTCGGTCGTGCCCGGCCTGTTCGCGGTCGGCGAAGCGGCCTGCGTCAGCGTCCACGGCGCCAACCGCCTCGGCTCGAACAGCCTGATCGACCTCGTCGTGTTCGGCCGCGCCGCCGGCAAGCGCCTTGGCGAGGTGATCAAGCCCGGCGCGTTGAAGGAGCCGCTCGCCAAGGACGCCGCCGAGCTCGCGCTGTCGCGCCTCGACAAGTTCCGCCACGCCGAGGGAGGCAGCCCGACCGCCGAGATCCGGCTCGAGATGCAGCGCACGATGCAGTCGGATTGCGCGGTGTTCCGCGCCGACCGAACGCTGGCCGAGGGCGTCGCCAAGATCGACCAGGTGTTTGCGCGCATGGCCGACGTCCACGTTACCGACCGCAGCCTGATCTGGAACAGCGACCTGGTCGAAACGCTCGAGCTCGACAACCTCCTCGCCCAGGCGGTCGTGACGATGCATTGCGCTGCCAACCGCAAGGAAAGCCGCGGCGCGCACATGCAGGAGGATTATCCCGAGCGCGACGACCAGAACTGGATGAAGCACACAATCGCCTGGTTCGACGGCTGGGGCGGCAAGGGCGGCTCGGTCAAGATCGATTACCGCCCGGTCCACGAGCATACGCTCACCAACGACATCCAGTACATCAAGCCCAAGCCGCGGGTGTATTAGCTCCTCCCCGGAACGGGGAGGGGACCGCTCGCCGAAGGCGAGTGGCGGATGGGGCGTGGTGCAGGGCTCCGGCCCCCCTCCATCAGCGCTCCGTGCTGCCATTTCCCCGTCCCGGGGAGGAGCTAAAAATCGACCTTGTCGTAGTGGCCCGGCGGGATGATCACCTCCATCCGTTCGCCGAGCAGGGGGCGGAAGCAGGGGCGCGACTTCATGACGGCGTACCAGTCCTTGGTCTGTTTGTGCCCGCGCCAGTCGAGCGCTCCGAGATAGTCGATCACGCTGAAATGCGCGGCGGCGGTGAAGTCGGCGAGGCTCAGCCCTGGTCCGGCGAGCCAGCGGCGGTGGTCGAGCAGGTAATCGACATAATCGAGATGCTCGGACGCCACCCGCATCGCCTCGCGGAGCACGCGCGTGTCGGGGCTTTCGCGGGTCACCAGCCGCTTGCGCATGCGCTCGTTGAGCAGCGGCTCGACCGCTTCGCGGTAGAGCTTGATGTCGAACCATTCGACCATTCGACGGATTTCGGCGCGGAGCTGGCCGTTGCCGTGGATCATCGGCATCCGATCGACCGTCTCGTCGAAATATTCGACGATCGGCTGTGACCCGATCAGCGTGAGGCCCTGGTCGGGCTCGACCATCACCGGAGTCTCCCCCGCCGGGTTCAGGTCGACGAACTCGTCGCGCTTCTCCCACGGATTTTCGCGCACCAGCTCATGGCCGATGCCTTTCTCGGCGAGGACCAGCCGGACCTTGCGCGAAAAGGGGCAGAGCGGGAACTGGAAGAGCTGCCACATTGAGCGGCAGCTTTAGCGGCTACACTCGGTGCGTCTAGCGCTTCGGGTAGGTCGGATCGGGCATGTTGGCCATCGCCCGCTCGAACGACTTCTGGGCCTCCTTGAAGCCCTTCATCATCCCGGGCAGCGCGTCGGCCATGGCCTTCATGCTCTGGCGCATCATCGGCCGCGACTGGGCGATCTGCGCCGCGAGCTCGCGGTCGATGTTCGGATTCTCGCTGCGGATCGTGCGCGTCCGGTCCGCCGGGGTCGGCGGACGGCCTTCAACCGCGGCCTCGACCGCTCCGACCGGAAGGTCGAGGAACGCCTGCGACAGCGCCTGCATCACATTGGCGAGCTTGTCGGCCATGGCCGGGTCGTTGAGCGCGCGCTGCACTTCCGCGGTCGCGGGCGGTGGCGGCGGAGCGGCCGCGGCCGGAGCGGCGGCGGCGAGCAGGGGAAGCAGGGCTAAGGCGTTGCGCATGAGCGGATTTTCCACCGCGACAGCTTAGCCGAACCTGAACGCCTGATGAAGTCTAGCGCGCCAGCAGCCACGCCAGGGCGACCGCTCCGGCCACGATCCGGTACCAGGCGAAGGGCGCGAAATTGTAGCGCGAGATGTAGGCGACGAACGCCTTCACGACGACGATCGCGACGACGAAGCTGACGGCGAAGCCGACCGCGACCGTGCCGAAGCCGACGTCGCCCGCCCCCGCGATCAGCTCGTCGTGGTGACGCAACAGCTCGAGCGTGGTCGCTCCGACCATGGTCGGGATCGCGAGGAAGAAGCTGAACTCGGCCGCGGTGCGCCGCTCGACGCCGAGCGATAGCCCGCCCATGATGGTCGCGCCAGAGCGGCTGACTCCGGGCACCATCGACAGGCACTGGACGAGGCCGACTCCGATCACGGTCTTGAGCGGCATTTCGGCGACTCCAACGATCGGCGTCTGCTTGACCAGCCGTTCGATCACCAGAATCGCGATCCCGCCGAGGATCAGCGTCACCGCCACCACCAGCGCGTTGCCGAGCAAGACTTCGATATGGTCGATCAGCAGCACCCCGAGGATTGCCGACGGCAAGAAGCCGATGAGGACGTTGCGAACGAACCGCCACGACATTGGCTGGCGCCGGATGAGGCCCTGGAGCACCGCCCAGAAGGTCCGCCAGTAGAGCACGACGATGGCGAGGATCGCCCCCAGCTGAATGATGACGTTGAACGCCGCCCACTTCTGCGCGTCGAAGCCGAGCAGCTCGGTGGCAAGGATGAGATGCCCGGTCGACGACACCGGAAGGAACTCGGTGACCCCCTCGACGATGCCGAGGATGATAGCGATCAGCAGGATCGGCACGTCAGTGGGTTGCTGCCTGGTTGACCCGGCGAGCGGCGAAGCGGTTGCCGCGGAACCGGCCGAGCCATTCGTGGCCGACCGCTCCGAGCGGCGTCGGCGTGATCCCGAATGCTTCGAGGCCGGGCAGCTTGCCCGACGGCACGTTGTCGCGCTTCAGCATCATCCACTGATCGCGGGTCAGCGGCGCGCCCGGCAGCCAGCCGAAATAGGACAGAGCGGTCCCGAACAGGTCGGGCAGTGCCACCACGTCGGGCGTCTGCCCGGTGACGGCAAGAATCGCCCGGTGAAGCTCGACCATATTCATCCGCGCCGGCCCGCCGATCTCATAGGTCTTGCCGCCGTGCCCGCCCGGGTCGAGCGCGGCGAGGGCGATCGCCTGGGCGAGGTCGCGGACGTAGACCGGCTGGAAGTTCGTTTTCGCCGCGATCACGGGAAGGAACGGCAGCTGCGCCATCCTGGCGAAGCGGTTGGTGAGGTCGTCCTCCGGGCCGAACACCAGCGACGGGCGGATGATCGTCGCCTTGGGATAGGCCTTGCGCACCGCGGCCTCGCCTTCGCCCTTGGTCCGGCCGTACTTCGATTCCGACTGTGGGTCGGCGCTCGTCGCCGATATGTGGACGAGCGCTTCGGCTCCGCATTCCTTCGCGGCCTCGGCGACGTGGCGGGCGCCGTCGACATGGGCCGACTGCATCGCCGGGCCGAACACGCCGACCAGATTGACCACCGCGGTTGCGCCGTCGATGGCGCGGCGGACGCTGTCGGCATCGGTGACGTCTGCCCGGACGAACCCGAATTGGCCGACCTGGCCGAGCGGCTGGATGAAGAAGGCGCGGCGCGGATTGCGCGACGCGACCCGGATCCGGGCGCCGTTTTTCATCAGCAATTCGCACACGTAACGGCCGATGAATCCGTCGCCTCCGAACACCGTCACGAGCTGCGCTGAGCGATCGATCATGGGCTGGCGCACTAGCCTTTCGCTTCCTAGATTGACAAGGCGGGCGCGGCGCCTTTAAGCGCCGCCGCCTGCCGAAAAGCTTACGTGCCCAGGTGGCGGAATTGGTAGACGCACCAGCTTCAGGTGCTGGCGCTCGCAAGGGCGTGGAGGTTCGAGTCCTCTCCTGGGCACCATTTCTCGCATCCGGACTTCGTGCCGCATGACCCACGTCCGAATCTGGAAATTTCGACCGCCGGCCGGCTGCCACGCGGAATTCGCGCTCGCCTACGGCGCCGATGGCGTCTGGAGCGCGCTGTTCGGACGCGCTCGCGGCTATCTTGGAACCACGCTCTTTCGTCCGGGCGAGCCCGGCGGCTGGTGGCTGACGATCGACCGCTGGAGTTCGGCCGCAGATTTCGAAGCCTTCGGCAGCGCTCATGGCGATGCCTATCGGGCGCTCGATATCGAGCTTGAAGCCTTGGCCGAAGAAGAAGAATTCGTGGGGGCGTTCGACGAGGCCGAGTGAGCCGCGCCGAGGTCACATCGCTGACACTTGAAGGCGTTTCGGGAACCGCCATTTCGAGTCCACCAATCGACTTCTGACAGGACAAATTCCGATGATCGACGTGCGCAAATTCGACAGCATCGGCCATAACGACCACGGCTGGCTCAACGCCCGCCACCATTTCTCGTTCGCCGATTATTACGACCCCGAGCGCATGGGCTGGGGCCGGATCCGCGTGTGGAACGACGACGAGATCGCGGCCAAGAGCGGCTTTCCGCCGCACCCGCACCGCGACATGGAGATCGTCACCTACGTCCGCAGCGGCGCGATCACCCATCAGGATTCGCTCGGCAACAAGGGCCGCACCGCGGCCGGCGACGTCCAGGTGATGAGCGCCGGGACCGGGGTCACGCACGCCGAATACAATCTCGAGGACGAGCAGACGACCCTGTTCCAGATCTGGATCGAGACCGACAAGCCGAACGCCCCGCCGAGCTGGGGCGCCAAGCCCTTCCCCAAGGATTCGCGCGAGGGCGCGTTTCAGCTCCTCGCCAGCGGCGATTCGACGGACGGCGCGCTGACCATCAACGCGGATGCCCGGGTCCTCGGGGCGACGGTCAAGGCCGGGTCGAGCATCGCGGTCGACGCCGATCCCGAGCGCCACCTCTACCTGGTCCCGAGCGGCTGGGTGCGGGTCAACGGGATCGAGGCCGGCCCGCGCGACGGAGTCGCGATCACCGGCGTCGACGAGGTCCGGATCGAGGCCGAAGACGACAGCGAACTGGTACTGGTCGACGCGCGCTGACCGGATTGGCCGCGAGTCCGGCCCTGTTCATCCGGCATGTGCTTGAAGACAGACGATTAACGCGCCATGGGCTGTGCGGCGCGGGAAGGACGCGCGATTCACGCACATGAGCGGGAGAAAATGAGAGCGGGTCTACGCTTTGGCATTGCGGCGTTTGCGGCCGGGCTCGCGCTCGGCCCGCTGCCGGCGCTCGCCCAGGTCGTCCCGCAATCGGCCACCAATACGCCGGCGACCGATACGATCGGCCCGCGCGAGCTGCAGAATTTCAGCCTCAACGGAACCGTCACCCGTTCGGCCGAGACGCCAACGCCCGCCCCGGCGCCGCGCAGCGCAAGCCGGCCGCCGGCTGCGGAACCGGCCACCACCGCGCCGGCGACGGCGGCCGATACCCCCCGCCCGTCGCCGACGCCCCGGCGCCAGGCTGCGGTGGAGCCTGCGCGAGTCGTAGCCCAGCGGGCGAAGGGCGGCCCCGCCTTGGCGCTTTCGCCGGCCGTGCCGACAACGGCCTCGCTCCCGGTCAGCGTGGCTCAGCCCGGTTTCCTTCCGGATGCGCCGCCGGCACCGATCGCGGCGGATCAGAAGTTCGCGCTGTGGCCGTCGCTGCTCCTTGCCGTGGTGCTCGGCGCCGGTGCCGCATTCCTGTTGTTGCGCCGCCGGTCCCGCGAGGCGTTCGCCGGCGGCCCGCCGATCGACGCATTCGTCGCGCCAGAGCCCGCCGTTCCGACTCCGCCCAGACCAACTCCCTCGCCGCCGGTGCCGAAGGCCGCGCCGCCCGCCAGGCCGGTTGGAATCGTCGCTAGCCGGCTGCGCCCGTGGATCGACGTCGCCTTCGCCCCTCTCGCCTGCGTTGTCGACGATGAGCGCGTCGTTATCGAGTTCGAGCTCCAGCTGACCAACAGCGGCAGCGCTCCGGCCCGCGACGTGCTGGTCGAAGCGAGCCTGTTCAACGCCGGGGCCACCCAGGAGCAGGATATCGGCGCATTCTTCGCCAATCCGGTCGGACAGGGCGACCGGATCGAGGCGCTTGCGCCGCTGCAGAGCATGACCATCCGCAATTCGCTGATCGCGCCGCGCCAGAACATCCAGCTGTTCGAGCTCGGCGGCCGCCAGGTGTTCGTGCCGCTGGTCGCGTTCAACGTTCTCTATCGGGTGAGCAGCGGCCCGGGCCAGACCTCGGCCGCGTTCATGCTCGGCCGCGAAACCAACAGCGACAAGCTCGGGCCGCTTCGCGCCGATCTCGGCGCCAAGGCCTTCACCAGGCTCGGCACGCGCACGCTTTCGGTCGCGGTCCGGCGCTAGGCCTTAAAGAACCGCCGAATTGTAGCTGTGCCAGGCGAGCACTGCTGCTGCTCCGCGGTACGGCCGCCACGGCTCGGCCAGCTCGCGCAGCCGCTTCTCGCTCGGCTTCTCGGGCAGGCCGAACAATTTGCCGAGCTCGATCAGGACCGCGAGGTCGCCGGCGGGAAAGACGTCGCGCCGCCCTTCCGCGAACAGCAGGTAAATCTCCGCCGACCAGCGGCCGATGCCCTTGATCCGGGTGAGCAAAGCGATCGCTTCCTCGTCGTCCTTGGGAAGCGCGTCGAGGTCGAGCTCGCCCGACAGGACCAGCTCGGCGAGGCTGCGTAGATAGCCCGCTTTCTGCCGCGACATTCCGGCGGCGCGCAGGTCCGCGTCGCTCGCGGCAAGGAGGCTGGCGAGATCGGGCGGGCTGCCGAAGGCCGTTTCGAGTTTGGCCCACATCGACCGCGCCGCAGCGACGCTGACTTGCTGTCCGACGATCGTCCGAAGCAGCGTCTCGGCGCCCGGGTTGCTGCTGCGCGGTTCGGGAACGCCGTGCCGTTCGACGAGGGCCGCGAACACCGGCTCGCGGCCGGCGAGCGCTTCGACGTCGGCGCGGATGCTGTCGCGCGTCCGGACCATCAGGCGGCGCTTGCCGCGTAGAGGGCGACCGCGGCCGCGTTGGAGACGTTGAGGCTTTCTACCGCATCGCTGATCGGCAGGCGGGCGAGGGCGTCGCAATGTTCCCGGGTGTTCGGCCTCAGGCCCGCGCCTTCGGCGCCGAGCGCGAGCGCGACGCGCGGCGGTCCGAGCGCGTCCTTCAGCTCGGTTGCGGCGTCCCCGGTCAGCCCGATCCGCCAAAAGCCTGCCTCGCCGATCTCCTCCAGCGCTCGGGCGAGGTTGACGACGCGGACCCACGGAACCCGTTCGAGCGCCCCGGATGCGGCCTTGGCGACGACTCCGCTTTCCGGCGGCGAGTGGCGGTCCTGGGTGACGATGCCGATCGCTCCGAACGCTGCGGCCGAGCGCAGGATGGCGCCGACATTATGCGGATCGGTGACCTGGTCGAGCACGAGCAGGACGGCGCGCTCCGGGGCGTGGGCCAGGACGTCACCGAGCCAGGCGTCATCGAGCGGCGCGACTTCGATCACCACGCCCTGATGCGGCGCGTCGCTCGGAACGAGCCGGCCGAGGTCTGCGACGTCAGCCAGGGTGACGGCGACGTCCTTCGGAAATTGCATGAAATCCGCCGCTTCGCGGGTGGCCCAGGCGCGGAGCACTGTGCGCTCGGGATTGTCGAGCGCCGCCGTCACGGCATGCTTGCCCCACAGGCGCGGCCGATTGGCCGTCCCATGGCTCTGGTGCGATTTCTTGCGCCGCGACATGAGGGCGCACTGGCGTATGTCCGGCGCCTAGCGCAATCCCCTAGCTATCCTTGGGGAGCCAGTCGGCGTTCGAGATCTTCGTATTTGTGGGTTCGCCAGGAGCTGATCAGGATGATGATCAGGATTGGATAGCTCCAGAAGACCAAGGCAGCCGCATAGGCGCGCGGCATTAGATCGACTTCGACCGCCTTCAGCAGATGTGCCGTGCTCATTGTCAACTGAAGTCCTGCCACCCAAAGCGGCCAGAATCTCGAAGATCGTAGTGCCAGCACGACGAACGTCGCCAGCATGGCAAGGTCGAGTGCCATGAGCCCCGGCTCGACGGTCGAATATTTGATCTTCATAGGACCGAGGATGAAGTGCGTGACGAGCGTCGCAACCGCACACGCGCCGGCGGCAATTCGCTCGTCGGTGCGCCCCCGCAATGCGGCAGAGGCGCACACTACGAACAGTAGTAACCAGAAGATGACCGGCGGTAGCATGACAGCTCGCGACGGGGCCACATGGCGGCGGCCCCGTCAATTGCCTTCAGGCGACGACACGAAGGTCGGCAACGCCGGTCTTGGGACATTCCTCACTATCGCCCCACGAGACGGTGCGCAGACCGGGCACGAACTCCCTCGCCTCGGCCAGCTGCTGATGGCAGCCGACGACCGAGCCGCGCGCGGCGACCAGGCTGCGCAGAGCCGTGGAAAGCTCCTCGAGCGCGCCGTGGATTCGGGCTGGGCCGACTCGGGCGACGGAATTGACGTGCATCATCCGCGCCTGCAGCTCGGCGATTTCCGTCAGCGTGGCGTCGATGCTGTCCTCGACGACACGAACCTGGGTGGCGACTTCGTGGGCGGCGCTCTCAATCTGATGCTTGCGCATGACTGCTCCTTTCCGCGCGACAAGCATCGCGCAGCTGTGGTTTCCAGAATGAGAAGAGACGTGGTTTTCGGCTAGCTCTTGAGCAGCCTAGCGAGGCTTTCGAGTCCGGCGAGATACATGCCCGCCGAAAACGCCGCTCCGATCGCGATCGCCGCGATCCAGAACAGCCTCTGGCCGACACTCATCTCATTCCGGGGGTTGCTCCTCGTTGCGAACGGCAATGGCAGGGAAGGCGCGAAAGCGACGGCCCGTTGCTCGGTCCGGAAACCGGCCCCCTCGGCCCTCCCTGCGCGGTCAGCGTGCCGAATCTGAGTTCTGACCGCGTCCTCTGGGTGGCCGGAAGATTCGCCGCGGGGAATGTGCGGCGATTGATGTATCAACCGCTGATATGGGCCGCTGTAGGGGCCGGCATGTTGAGCGACGATGCGCGCCGCCTGGCTCCGTCGCTCGACCCCGAGGACGTGGAGCGCTCCGCGAATGCGCTGGTCGACGGTGTGCGGCGAGATGTCGAGCTCGGCCGCGATCTCCTTGGAACTGAGGTGCTCGTTGACCAGCCGGAGGCAGTCGAGCTGGCCCGCGCTCAGGCGTGCGACGCGAACTGTCACGTCCTCCCCCGAAGAGCCCGCCGGCCCCTTGGTGGTGTCAGGCACGCGCGGCCACTCCTCCAATGCCATCCCCACCCCAACGCCATGGCTCCAAATTCAACAACGAGTCCAGCGTTTAAGTTATTTCATAACGGACGGATTTGCCAAGTTTCGAAGGATGGCGCGCAAATGTCACGCTCGCGTATCGCCGCGATTTGCGATCCTCGGGAAGCGAAGCAGGCTGGTGGAGAGGGCTGGATTCGAACCAGCGTACGCTTGCGCGGGCAGATTTACAGTCTGCTGCCTTTAACCACTCGGCCACCTCTCCAGGTGCAGGCAGGCGCGCCATGTGGCGGCGCCATATTCGCCTGTCAACGCGGGGTGAACGCGTTCCACGACCGTCGGTGCCGGGTCGCCCCTCGCTGCCGCTCGGGCGCTCCAGATTTCAACAGTCCCCCGGACTGTCAAAATCTGGAGCGGGTGAAGGGAATCGAACCCTCGTCGTAAGCTTGGAAGGCTTCTGCTCTACCATTGAGCTACACCCGCTCGGCGCAAGCGGAGGCGCCAAATGGCGGCTCCGCCCGGCATCGTCAACCGACGACGCAGCCTTGACCTAATGCGATTCCGTCGCTTAGCAAGATGCTCGATGACTCACCTGACCGCCATCGCCGCTCCTTCGACCGCCCGCTTCTGGTGGCGCGGAGAAACCGTTGCGGCGCGATGGCGCGATTGATCGATTAGCGACCGATCATCGACTGCCCGCCCGCCGACCGGCGGGCTTTTTTGTTTCAGGTGACCAATGACCCAGCTTTTGAGTTTCCCGACGCGGCCGGCGACTCCGCTCGCCGCCGATTCCCTGCCCGCCGAGCAAGCCGTCGAGCGGCTGCTCGACGGGCACGACCTCAGCCGCGCCGAATCCCGTGCGCTGTTCCAGACCATCGTCGAGGGCCGGCTGCCCGAGCCGCTGATGGCCGCGGCGTTCGTCGCGCTGCGCATGCGCGGCGAAACCGCGGACGAGCTGATCGGCGCCGCCGAAGCATTGCGCTCGGCCGCGCGCGCCTTTCCGGCGCCCGACTATGCGTTCGCCGACAGCTGCGGCACTGGCGGCGATTATTCCGGCTCGATCAACGTCTCGACCGCGGCCGGGCTGGTGGTCGCCGCGTGCGGATTGCCGGTGGTCAAGCACGGCAACCGCTCCTTCACGTCCAAATGCGGCTCCGCCGACGTGCTCGAGGCGCTCGGGGCGCGGCTCGACCTGACGCCGCTCGAATCGCGCGAGATCCTCGATCGCACCGGCTTCTGCTTCCTGCTCGCGCCGCTCTACCACCCCGGAATCGCCCACGCCGGCCCGGTGCGTCGAGCGCTGAAGGTGCGGACGATCATGAACCTGCTTGGCCCGTGCCTGAACCCGGCTCGGCCGCGGGTCCAGCTGCTCGGAGTTGCCGATCCCAAGCTGCTTCGGCCGATCGCCGAGACGCTTCGCGCGCTCGGCGTCGTCAAAGCGCTCGTCGTCCACGGCTCCGGCCTCGACGAAGTCGCGCTGCACGGCTTCACCCAGGCGATCCGCATCGACGGCGACAATTTCGAGGAGCTCGAGCTCACTCCCGAACAGGCCGGGCTCGAGCGCGTGCCGGTCCACCAGGTGGCGGGGGGCACGCCGGCGGACAATGCGCGGCGCTTGCGCGACCTGCTTAGCGGCGAGGGCCGGCCCGCCGATCAGGCGATCGTGGCGCTGAACTCCGCCGCCTTGCTGATGACCGCCGGCCTCGCCGCCGACCTCCGCGACGGGGTCGAGATGGCCAGAACCGCGATCGAATCGGGACGCGCTCGGAGCCTGCTCGACTCATTCGTCGAGGCGAGCCGTGGCTGAAGGCCTGCTCGGCGACATCGCGGCGATCAAACGGGCGGAGCTCGAGCGGCGTTTCGACGGCGTGTCGCTGGACGCGCTGCGCGCCCGTGCGGTCGTGACGGAGCTCAGCCTTGGCCAGGCGATGGCCAGATCGGGGACCCGCTTCATCCTCGAGATCAAGAAGGCGTCGCCGTCGGCCGGGGCGATCCGCCCGTGCGCCGACGTCCGCGGCCTGGCGCGCGGCTACCGCGGCGTCGCCGACGCGCTCAGCGTGCTCACCGACCGCAGCTTCTTCGGCGGTTCGCTCGGCGACCTCTCCGCGGCTCGGGCGGAGTTCGACGGCCCGATCCTCGCCAAGGACTTCTTCCTCGACCCGCGGCAGGTCGCCGAGGCGCGAATCGCCGGCGCCGACGCGATCCTGGTCATGCTGTCGCTGCTCGACGACACCGCGGCGCGGGCGATGATCGAGGAGGCGCGCCGCTTCGGGATGGAGGCGCTGGCCGAGGTCCATGACGAGGGCGAGATGCGCCGCGCGCTCGCGCTCGGAGCGCCGCTGATCGGCATCAACAACCGCGACCTCCGAGACCTCAGCGTCGACCTGTCGACGACCGAACGGCTCGCCCGACTCGCGCCGGGCAGGATCCTCGTCTCCGAATCCGGGATATCGGATCGCGCGGAGGTCGACCGCCTCGCCGGACGCGTCGACGGCTTCCTTGTCGGCTCGTCGCTGATGCGCGCCGCCGACCCTGGCGAGGCGGCGCGGGAGCTCATCTTCGGGCGAGTCAAGCTGTGTGGCCTCAACCGGCCCGAAGACTTCGAATTCGCTTCGGCCGCGACCCATGTCGGCCTGATCTTCGTTCCGGAAAGCCCGCGTGCCGTGTCCGTCGCCGACGCCCTGCGTCTGCCGCGCCATCCGCAACCGGTCGGCGTGTTCCGCAACGCACCAATGAACGAAGTCGCGGGGACCGCGACCCTGCTTGGTCTCGCGGCGGTGCAGCTGCACGGCGACGAGGATTCGAGCTATGCCCGCGCACTCGCTCGGCGCCTCCCGGCCAGTTGCGAGATCTGGAAGGCGCTGAACTGCGGCGCCGGTCGGCCGGCGACCTTCGACGCTGCCGATCGCCTGCTGTTCGACACAGGCGCGGGCGGGACCGGCCGGACGTTCGACTGGAAGCTGGTCGAGAAGCATCCCGACCTTGGCCGAGCGTTCGTCGCCGGCGGGATCGGTGCGCATAATGCGCGTGAGGCGGAGCGGCTCGGCGCTTATGCGATCGACGTCGGCTCGGCGGTCGAGGATTCGCCCGGCCGCAAGTCGCCGGCCAAGATCGCGCTGCTGTTCGACGCGCTTCGCCCGGCGTGCCGCGAGCCGGTCGCGGCATGCGCCTGACCGGCCGCTTCGGCCGGTTCGGCGGCTGCTTCGTACCCGAGATCCTGGTCCCGGCGCTCGAGCAGCTCGAGGCCGCGTTCCTCGACGCTCAGGACGACTCAGAGTTCGCGGCTGAGCTCAACGCTCTCCTCGCCAACTACGCCGGCCGCCCAACCCCGTTGACCCGGTGCCGCAACCTGCCCGGCAACATCTGGCTCAAGCGCGAGGACCTGCTCCACGGCGGCGCGCACAAGACCAACCAGGTGGTCGGCCAGGCGCTGCTCGCCAGGCGCATGGGCAAGACCCGGCTGATCGCCGAGACCGGCGCCGGCCAGCACGGCGTCGCGACGGCGATCGCCGGGGCTCTGCTCGGGTTCGAGACGGTCGTCTACATGGGCGCCGAGGACGTCGAGCGGCAGAAACTCAACGTGTTCCGGATGGAGCTCATGGGCGCCCGGGTCGTGTCGGTCGAGAGCGGCGGACGGACGCTCAAGGACGCGATCAACGAGGCGCTCCGCGACTGGTCGGCGAGCTTCGCGACGACCCACTACCTCCTCGGCACGGCGGCCGGCCCGCATCCATTTCCGACCATGGTGCGTGAATTCCAGCGCGTCATCGGCCGCGAGGCTCGGGCGCAGATCCTCGACCAGCTCGGCCGCCTGCCCGATGTCGTCGTCGCCTGCGTCGGCGGCGGCTCGAACGCGATCGGGCTCTTCGCCGATTTCCTCGGCGACGACGTCCGGTTGGTCGGCGTCGAAGCGGCCGGCAAGGGCCTCGACGGCGCCGAGCACGGCGCGACCCTCCTTCGCGGCACGCCCGGAATCCTCCACGGCGCCGAAACCTATGTGCTCCAGGACTCGGACGGGCAGATCGCCGACACCTGGTCGGTCTCCGCCGGCCTCGACTATCCGGCCGTCGGGCCCGAGCATGCCCATCTCAAGGACAGCGGCCGGGCCGAATATGTCGGAGCCACAGATGCGGAGGCGTTGGCGGCGTTCAAGGCGCTTGCCGAACAGGAAGGGATTCTCTGCGCGTTCGAATCTGCGCATGCGCTGGCCCACGCGCTGAAGCTCGCTGAGGCGCAGCCTGACAGCGCCATTCTCGTCGGCCTGTCCGGGCGCGGCGACAAGGACGTCGCCCAGGCCCAGGCCCTGCTCGCATGAGGCGCTACGCCGCGATGTTCGAGCGACTGGACGGCGACGGCGCGTTCGGCGCGTTCGTGATGCTCGGCGACCCCGACATTTCGACCAGCGCTCGCCATCTCGACCAGTTAGTCGAAGGCGGCGCGGACATGATTGAGGTCGGGATTCCCTTCTCGGACCCGGTGGCCGACGGACCGGTCATTCAGGCGGCTGCACGGCGCGCTCTGGCCGCCGGAGTCCGAGTCGCGGACTGTTTCGACCTCATCGCGGCGTTGCGCGCGCGCCACAGCGACGTTCCGATCGGCATCCTGACCTACGCCAACATCGTCGTTGCCCGGCCCGGATTCATGTGCGAAGCGGCGGAGGCCGGAGCCGACAGCCTGCTGGTCGCCGACGTGCCGGCGCTGGAAGCCGAGCCGTTCACGCGGGAGATGGAGCAGGCGGGCATTGAGCCGGTGCTGATCGCCGCTTCCAGCACTCCCGAGCCTGCGCTCCGCCGAATCGCAAGCCTTTCGAAAGCTTACACTTATTGCGTCAGCCGAGCGGGCATCACCGGCACTCATGCCGCCGGCCAGTTCGACCGCGGCCTGATCGAGCGGCTCGCCGCCGCGGGCGCTCCGCCACCTGTCTTCGGCTTCGGAATTTCGCAGCCCGACCATGTTCGAGCGGCCCTCCATTCGGGCGCGGCGGGCGTGATTTGCGGCTCGGCGATCGTCGACCTCGCGTCCCGCGGCGGGAACGTCGTTAACCTCGTGCACTTGCTAAAAACCGCGACTTTCAGAGACAAAGGGAGGAACGACTCGGGGGCGCAATGAATTGACTCGCCCCGTGAAGGAGATTGCGTGATGGCTGCTCGGCCCATCTGGCGGGGACAGATTCGACTGGCTCTGGTGTCGATTCCGGTCGAGATCTATTCGGCGACCAAAAGCGGCGCCCAGATCCAGTTTCATCAGGTGCACGAGCCGTCCGGCAAGCGCATCAAATATGAAAAGGTGGTCCCGGGCATCGGTCCGGTCGACCGCGACGAGATCGTCAAGGGCTATGAGGTGTCGAAGGGCCACTATGTCCTGCTCGACCCGGAGGAGATCGAAAGCGTCAAGCTCGAGAGCCGCAAGACGCTCGACCTGGTCCAGTTCGTCGACGACGACGGCATCGACCCGATGTATTTCGAAAAACCCTATTATGTGGTTCCGGCCGACGACCTCGCGGAAGAAGCCTATGTCGTGCTTCGGGACGCGCTGCGCGATGCGAAGAAGATCGGCGTCGGCCAGCTGGCCATGCGCGGCCAGGAATATGTCGTGGCGCTGAAGCCGCTCGACCGGGGCCTCGTGCTCGAGACCCTGCGCTACGCCGACGAGGTCAACAAATCCTCGGGCTTCTTCCGCGACATCGGCGACCACAAGCCCGACGCGGACCTGCTCGACATGGCCTCGATGCTGATCGAGCGCAAAGCCGGCGAGTTCGACCCGAAGGACTTCCACAACCGTTACGTCGATGCGCTGAAGGACCTGATCGCCGAGAAGCAGAAGAAGAAAGGCGAAAAGGTCATCCAGGACCCCGATGCCGACGCGCCTCCGCCCAAGGGCTCCAACGTCATCGACCTGATGGCCGCGCTCAAGAAGAGCCTCGGCGACGAGAAGAAGGGCGCCAAGGCGAAGAAGGCGCCGGCGAAGAAGGCCGCGGCCAAAAAGGAACCGGAGCGGGCGCGCGCACGTAAAAGGGCCTGACTATGGCCCACTCACCAACCGCTCGCCCTGAGCTTGTCGAAGGGCTGCCCTTTTCTTCACGAAAGGAAAGACAGGGCTTCGACAAGCTCGGCCCGAACGGTTGAGGTTGCATCGTGCCTGACCGCAAGCTCGACATCGACACTTACAACCGCAAGCGCGACTTCTCGAAGACGAAGGAGCCCAAGGGCCGCAGGCTCAAGGGCAAAGGCGACAGCTTCGTCGTCCAGAAGCACGCCGCGTCGCGGCTGCACTGGGACTTCCGGCTCGAGCTCGACGGAGTCCTCAAGAGCTGGGCGGTGCCGAAGGGGCCGAGCCTCGACCCGGGCGAAAACCGGCTGGCGATGCGGACCGAGGACCATCCGCTCGACTACGGCACGTTCGAAGGCACCATCCCCAAGGGCGAATATGGCGGCGGCACGGTGATGCTGTGGGACCGCGGCCGGTGGATTCCCGACCCGCGCAAGGACCCGAGCAAGACGATCGAGGAGGGCCACCTCCATTTCACGCTCGAGGGCGACCGGATGAAGGGCGAGTGGGTGATGTTCCGCCTCAAGTCCAAACCCGGCGAGAAGGCCGAGCCGTGGATGCTCAAAAAGGTGACCGACGAGTTCGCCGATCCTGGCGACGGTGAAGCCTTGGTCGACAATTGCGTGACCAGCGTCACCACCGGCCGGACGATGGCCGAGATCGCGTCGGGCGAGGACGTGTGGCGGTCGAACCGCGGCGGCCAGAAGGGCGGCCGCGCCAAGCGCAAAGGCGGCAAGGCGCCGCCGCCGTTCGTTGAACCGCAGCTCGCGACCCTCGTGGACGACGTTCCGCCCGGCGACTCGTGGATTCACGAGATCAAATATGACGGCTACCGGCTGCTGCTCTCGGTCGGCGACGGAGTCGCCACCGCTTTCACGCGCAAGGGCCTCGACTGGAGCGACAAGTTCGGAGCGCTGGTCAAGGCCGCCGCCAGGCTGCCAGCCGGCTGCCTGATCGACGGCGAGGCGGTGGCGCTCGACGAGCAGGGCCGGCCAAGCTTCCAGCTGCTGCAGTCGACGCTCAAGGGCGGCGGAGCGCCGCTCGCTTTCTACGCTTTCGACCTGCTGGTCGACCGCGGGAAAGACATCCGCAAATTGCCGAACATCGAGCGCAAGGCGCGGCTCGCCGCGCTGCTCGAAGGCGTGCACCCGCCGATCCTCTACGGCGACCATATCGTCGGGCGCGGCGAGGAGATGTTCGACGCCGTGTGCAAGCAGGGTGGCGAAGGCATCATCTCGAAGAAAGCGAGCGCGGCCTATAGCGGCACCCGGACGCGCAACTGGCTCAAGGTCAAATGCATCCAGCGCCAGGAATTCGTCATCGTCGGCTGGTCCGAGAGCGACAAGCGCCGCGGCTTCCGCTCGCTGCTCCTGGCGGTCAAGGACGGGCGCAAGCTGACCTATGTCGGCAAGGTCGGAACCGGCTTCAACGACCGGCTAATCCAGGAAATGATGGAGCGGATGGAGCCGCTGGCGGTCGACAAGGCGGCGGTCGAAGTCCCGCGGCCGGACCGCAAAGGCGCGCACTGGATCGAGCCCAAGCTCGTGGCGGAAATCGCTTATAGTGAATTCACCGACGACGGGATTCTTCGCCATCCGAGCTTCATGGGCCTGCGTGAAGACAAGTCGGCGAAGGACGTGGTGCGCGAAGTGCCCAAGCATGTTGAGGATGTCACGAACGCCGCCAAGTCGGCGCGCAGATCTCCTCCCCTGCATTCGCAGGGGAGGGGGACCGCCGGAGGCGGTGGAGGGGTCTCAAGTCGCCGGAAGACCCCTCCGTCGCGCGTTCCGCGCGCCACCTCCCCTCGAAAGCGAGGGGAGGAGAGGAGAACTGCCGAGGATTTCGGGATCGAGATCAGCAGCCCTGACCGCGTTATCTTCCCCGAGCTCGGCCTGACCAAGAAGGACCTCGCCGATTATTATGCGACCATCGAGCCGCTGATCATGGTCGACGCTGCCGACCGGCCGATGACCCTGATCCGATTCCCGTCCGGCCGCACGGGCGAAAGCTTCTTCCAGAAACACGACAAGGGCACCTTCGGCCCGCAGGTCAAACAAATCCCGATCGAGGAGAAGGACGGCCACTTCGAGGACTATCTCTATTTCGAGGACATCCGCGGACTGCTCGCCTGCGTGCAGATGGGGACCATCGAGTTCCACGGCTGGGGCAGCAAGGTCGACAAGGTCGAATATCCCGACCGTCTCGTGTTCGACCTCGATCCCGACGTCGGCCTCGACTTCGGCAATGTGAAAGAGGCCGCGCAGTTGCTGCGCGAGCTGCTCAAGGGCTTGGGCCTCGAAAGCTGGCCGCTGCTGTCGGGCGGCAAGGGCCTGCACGTCGTGGTTCCGCTCGACGCATCGGCGGACTGGCCGACTGTAAAGAGCTTTGCCGACCGCTTCAGCCGCGCGATCTCGGAGGCCGAGCCCAAAATGTTCACTGCCAACATCCGCAAGGAGCAGCGCAAGGGCCGGATCTTCCTCGATTGGCTGCGCAACCAGCGCGGAGCGACCGCGGTGATGCCTTACTCCGCCCGCGGCCGCGAAGGCGCGCCGGTCTCCGCGCCGATCGCCTGGAGCGAGCTCGAGGACTACGACAGCGGCCACCACTTCAGCATCCGCGACGTCGACGACCTGCTGAAACGCGCCAAGTCCAAGCTGCTCAAGGGTTGGGGCAAGGCCGACCAGGCGCTGCCGGACCTCTAATTACCTCGCCTGCATTTGCAGGACAGGGGGACCAGCGAAGCTGGTGGAGGGGGCCTTCTTCGATCGTGCAAGACCCCCCACCGCTCTTCGTGCGGTCCCCCTCCCCTCGAAAGCGAGGGGAGGATATGAGAGGGATATGCATAAATACTCAGCCACCGCGTTCGTCCCGCTGTTGTTCCTCCTCACCGCCGCCGCGCCGCCGGGCCTGGCGCGGTGGAAGGCGCAGGCGGATCGAGTGACCATCACCCGCGACGATTGGGGAATCGCCCACGTCCACGGCCCGACCGACGCCGACTCGGTGTTCGGGATGATTTATGCCCAAGCCGAGGACGACTTCCCGCGGATCGAAGCGAACTATCTGACCGCGCTCGGCCGCACCGCCGAAGCCGAGGGCGAGAAAGCGATCTGGCAGGATCTCCGCGCCCGGCTTTACGTCAGCGAGCCCGAGCTCAAGGACGATTATGCGCGCAGCCCGGAACGGATGCAGCGGCTGATGAATGCCTGGGCCGACGGGCTCAATTATTTCCTCGCGACTCACCCGGAGGTGAAGCCGCGCGTGCTCCGGCGCTTCGAGCCGTGGATGGCGCTGTCCTTTACCGAAGGCAGCATCGGCGGCGACATCGAGCGGATCGACCTCGACGCGCTGCGCGATTTCTATTCGTCGCGCCCGCGGACCGGAGGCGGGGAGCGCGGCCTGGCGAGCGCCGACGGGTTCGAAACCGGACGCCGCGGCTCGAACGGAATCGCCATCGCGCCGTCGCTGACGACCAACCGCGCCGCGCTGCTGCTGATCAACCCGCACACCAGCTTCTTCTTCCGCTCCGAGGCCCAGGTCTCCAGCGACGAGGGCCTGAACGTCTACGGCGCGACGACGTGGGGGCAGTTCTTCGTCTACCAGGGCTTCAATGCCCACGCTGGCTGGATGCACACGTCGAGCGGGGTTGATAATGTCGACGAGTTCGCCGAAGCGGTCGAGCTGCGCGGCAAGGCCTTCTGCTACCGCTTCGGCAGCGACTGCCGCGCGCTGACCGCGCGGCCGGTCACGGTTCGCTACCGCACCGCGGACGGCAAGCTCGCGAACCGCAGCTTCACGACCTGGCGCAGCCACCATGGCCCGATCGTCCGAGCGGCGGACGGGCGGTGGATGGCCTACTCGATGATGAACCGCCCGGTCGAGGCGCTTCAGCAAAGCTATTTGCGCACTCGGGCGACGGACCTCGCCTCCTACATGGCGGTCGCGCAATTGAAGGCCAACAGTTCGAACAACACCATCTTTGCCGACGACAAAGGCGAGATCGCCTACCTCCATCCGCAGTTCGTGCCGCGTCGCTCGGGGAGCTTCGACTACACTCGGCCAGTCGACGGCAGCAATCCGCTGACCGACTGGGGCTCGCTCCACTCGCTGCCCGAGCTGCCCAACGTCATGACCCCGCCCACCGGCTGGGTCCAGAACACCAACGCCTGGCCGTACAAGGCGGCGGGGGAGTTCAGCGCCGACCCGAAGCGCTTCCCGAAATACATGGACATGTACGGCGAGAATTTCCGCGGCCTCCATGCGCAGCAGTTGCTGCTGCGCAGCCGCGACTGGACCCTGGAGAAGCTGAACACGGCGGCGTTCGATAGCTACCAGCCGGGCTTCGCCGCGTTGGTACCGCCGTTGCTGGCGGCATTTCACGATTTGCCGACCGCCGATCCGCGGCGCGCGCGGCTCGAGCCGGCGATCGCCGTGCTGCGCGGCTGGGACTATCGCTGGAGCGCCGCTTCGGTCGCGCAGACGCTCGCGATGTTCTGGGGCGACGCGCTGCACCGCGCGCTCAATGCTCCCGCCGACGAGCCCGGCAACAAGGTCTACATGCGGCTCGCCGCCGACACGTCGCCAGCGCAGAAGATTCGCGCGCTCGACGAAGCCGTCGCCCGGCTGCAGCGCGACTTCGGTCGCTGGCAGGTCCCGTGGGGCGAGGTCAACCGCTTCCAGCGCATCTCGCCGGCGATCGATCATCCGTTCAGCGATTCCGCGCCGAGCATCGCGGTGCCGTTCGCGTGGAGCGGCTATGGCTCGCTCGCGGCCTTCAGCTCCACTCCCAAGCCGGGGACGAAGAAATGGTACGGCACCGCCGGAAACAGCTTCGTCGCCGTGGTCGAGTTCGGCCGCCGAGTGCGCGCCAAGGCCGTTACCGCCGGCGGCGAGAGCGGCGACCCGTCATCGAAGCATTTCAACGATGAGGCGCAGCGCTACGCGTCGGGCGCGCTGCGCGACGTCTATTTTTATCCGGACCAGCTCAGGGGTCACACCGAACGGGAATATCACCCGGGCGAATGAGCCTCCGACTGGCGCGGCTCGAGCACCCGGCTCAGCCGCCTGGTCAGGGCGAAGATGACCAGCGCGCCGGCAAGGGCGATTGCGGCGTCGAGCGTCCAGAAGGCGGCATTGCTCATCTCGTCGTAGAAGCTGCCGACCCAGCCCATGATGGTCGATCCCGCGAACAGCGACAGGAACGCCCGCCCATCAGCGTCGAATTGACCTTCTCCGGGGCGGCGCGCGAGATCAGCGCGAGGGTGATCGGCCAGTACCACATGAACGCCGCGCCCATCCCGAACCAGCCGGCCAGCGGCCACAGCACCGAGACCTTGCCGGCGGAGTCGGCGGTGAGCGTACCCGCCGCGAGCAGCAACGCGGACACCCCGGTGATGACTGCGCCGATGCCGATCTTGGCCAGGCTCACCGGCTCGGTCTTGCGTCTGGCCTGCCACGCCCACAGCCCGACCAGCACCGGCGCGACGACGATGCTAGCGAAGCTATCGACCGAGTTGAACCAGCTCGCCGGAACCGCGCCGAACGGCGAGGCCAGCGACACATGCTCGTCGACCCACACCAGGCCGATGTTCCAGATCATCGTGTAGCTGGTGTGCAGCGGCACCAGCAGCGCGATCAGCGCGACCAAATGCCACGTGCGCACCTTCTCTTCGCGAGTCAGCGGCGGCAGCGCCGCCTTCGCAGTCCGCGCCCGGTGCGGGTCGGGCAGGAAGCGCGACCCGCTGAGGTAAACCGCCAGCGCGACCAGCATGAGGACCGCGGCGAGCGTAAAGCCGGCGTGAAATCCATAGAGCGCTCCGACTCCGCCGGCGCCGAGCGGGCCGAGCACCGCCCCGACGTTGATCGCGGTCGAGTAAATCGTGAAGCCGCGCTCGCGCAGCGATTCGTCGCTCGCCGGATAGAGCGTCCCGACTTGCGCGGAGATGTTGCCCTTGAGCAGGCCCGACCCGACGATCAGCAGCAGCAATGCGAGCAGGAACGTCGAGTCGACCGACATCGCGAGATGGCCAGCGCTCATCAGCAGCGCTCCGAGAGTCACCGTCCGCCGCGTGCCGAGGAAGCGGTCGGCGATCCACCCGCCGACGATCGGCGTGAAATAAACCAGCCCGCCGTACCAGCCGTAGATCAAAGAGGCGAACGCCTGGTCCGACATCGGCCCGCGGAACTCGAACAGGCCGCGCAGCGCGGTCAGGCCCCAGACCTTCGCGGCATGCTCGGGCTGAAGCAGCTGCTTGACCATGTACAACGACAGCAGCGCCGTCATTCCATAATAGGAAAAGCGCTCGGCAAGCTCGGTCGCCGACAGGACCGCGAGCCCGATCGGATGCCGACCGAGGCGGCGGGCGGCGACGGCCATGTTCACTCCCCCCCGGCGCCTCAGCGCCGCTCGATTATCCGGCGAACTTGTCCGTCGCGCGGACGAGGCCGTCAAGCACCCCCGGCTCGTTGAACAAATGCCCGCCGTCGGGGATGATGTTGAGCTCGACCTCGGGCCACGCCTGCTTGAGCCGCCACGCGGCGATCGGCGGAGTGCAGCTGTCGTGGCGGCCCTGGACGATCACTCCCGGGATCCCGCGCAGTTTCCCAGCCGCGCCCTTGAGCAGCTGGCCTTCCTCGAGCCAGCCGTGGTTGCCCATGTAATGGTTCTCGATCCGCGCTACCGCGACCGCCACTTCGGGAGAGGTGAAATGCTCGACCGTCGACGGGCTCGGCAGCAGCGTGACGATGTCGCCCTCCCATTTGCTCCACGCCTTGGCGGCGGTCAGCTGGACGTTCGCGTCGTCGCTGGTCAGCCGCTTGCGATAGGCCTCGACCAGGTCGCCGCGCTCGCCCTGCGGGATCGGCGCGAGGAACTCCTCGAACTTGTCGGGGTAGATCTGGGAGGCGCCGCCCTCCTTGTACATCCAGTCGATCTCATACTGGTCGAACAGGAAAATCCCGCGCAGAACGATCTCGGTGACTCGCTCGGGATAGGTCTGGGCGTAGGCCAGCGACAGGGTCGAGCCCCAGCTGCCGCCGAACACCTGCCACTTGTCGACTTTGGCCACCTGCGTCCGCAGCTTCTCGATGTCGTCGACCAGATCCCACGTCGTGTTGCTGTCGAGGCTCGCGTAAGGCGTCGACTTGCCGCAGCCACGCTGGTCGAACACCAGGATCTTGTACTTGTCGGGATTGAACTGACGGCGATGGTCGGGGCTCGAGCCGCCGCCGGGGCCGCCGTGCAGGAACACGACCGGCTTCCCGTCGGGATTGCCGCACAATTCCCAATAAAGGCTGTGCCCGTCGCCGACGTCGAGCATGCCGGTGTCGTAGGGCTCGATTTCGGGATAGAGGCCGCGGCGGCTCGAGGTTTGCATGTCCATCAGAAGCTGAATTCCTCATAGATTCGGGACAGGTCGCCGCCCCACTCGTTGTGGTATTTGTCCAGCAGACGGTCGGCGGGTGTCATGCCGCTCAAAACGACGTCGCGCAATGGATCGAGGAAACCGCCTTCATTATCGCCGGCGCTGTTGAGCCGGGCGCGGCGGGTCAGGCCGGCGGCGGCAATGTCGAGCACT
This sequence comes from Sphingomicrobium sp., assembly GCA_045811385.1. Lineage (GTDB taxonomy): Bacteria > Pseudomonadota > Alphaproteobacteria > Sphingomonadales > Sphingomonadaceae > Sphingomicrobium. The sequence goes on from JBJMUB010000035.1 coordinate 38,412, forward strand.
CGGCCGGCGAAATCCCGCATCGTCTCGCCCTCGGGCGTGACCGCGTCGAGCGCGAGGCGCGGAACGTCGTGGCGGAGTTTTTCTCGGCTCTCGATCGTCCAATGCCTGACCAGGTCCCACGCGGCGTCGAGCGCCTCGCCGTCGTAGAGCAGGCCGACCCACAAAGCCGGGAGCCCGCAGATCCGGCTCCACCGGCCGCCGTCGGCGCCGCGCATTTCGAGGAAGCTCTTCAAGCGCACTTCGGGAAAGGCGGTCGAGAGGTGATCGATCCAGTCGCTGAGCCGCGGCTTCTCGCCCGGAAGCTCGGGCAGCTTGCCGTCGAGGAAGTCGCGGAAGCTGCGGCCGGCGACGTCGACATATTTGCCGTCGCGGTAGACGAAGTACATCGGCACATCGAGCATATAGTCGCAGTAGCGTTCGTAGCCGAAGCCGTCCTCGAACACGAACGGCAGCATCCCGGTGCGGTCGGGGTCGGTGTCTTCCCAGATGTGGCTGCGGAAGCTCTTGAAGCCGTTCGGCCTGCCCTCGGTGAACGGCGAGTTGGCGAACAGCGCGGTCGCGACCGGCTGAAGGGCCAGGCCGACGCGGAATTTCTTCACCATGTCGGCTTCTGACGAATAATCGAGATTGACCTGAATGGTACAGGTGCGGAGCATCATGTCGAGGCCGAGGGTGCCGACCTTCGGCATATAATCGAGCATGATCTTGTAACGGCCCTTGGGCATGATCGGCAGTTCGGCGCGTGTCTTGTCGGGCCACATGCCGACGCCGAGGAAGCCAAGGCCCAGCCGGTCGCCGATGATCTTGCACTGACCGAGATGGCGGGCGGCCTCGGCGCAGCTCTGATGGAGATTCTCGAGCGGGGCGCCCGACAGTTCGAACTGGCCTGCAGGCTCGAGGCTGACGGCGCCGTCCTCGCCTTTCAGGGCAATCACGTTTCCGTTCTCGACGATCGGCTGCCAGCCGAACTCGGTGAGGCCGAGCAGGAGGTCGCGAATCCCGCCGCGCTCGTCATATGCCGGCGCCCGCTTGTCGGCGCAGCGATAGACGAATTTCTCGTGCTCGGTGCCGATCCGCCAGGCCTCGGGCGCCTTCTCGCCTGCCGCGAACACCGCGATCAGATCGGCGCGACTTTCGATTGGCGGACTGTAGCCGGTCTCGGTACGCTGCGTCATTGGCGGCGGCGCTTAGCCGCGCGATTCGGACGGCGCCAGCACTTCCGGCTTATGGCGCGATAAGCCGGCGCTTCAGGCGGCGGCGCTCGACCGTTGCTCGGCGGCATTCCTCAGCGCGTCGAGCATCATCTGCCAGTTGTTGCGGAACTCGGCGACCGTCGCGTGGTCGGTCGGCGGGCTGCCGAGGGGGGTCTGGCTCAAGGTGAGCTCCGTGCGCTCGCCGCGAGGCTCGAGGCGGATGTCGACGAGGTTGCCGTTCTCGGTCCGGCCGCCGCTGAAGTGGGTGAAGGCGAGGCGGCGCAGCGGCTCGACCGAGCGGATCTCGCCGGTGTCCTCGAAGGCTTTTCCGTGGAATTCGCCCGAGAAGCGGATCGGCGAGCCTGGCTGCCAATCCGTCTCGACGTCCGCGCCCATGAACATCGCGGATTTCTTCTGCGTCCGCGTTTCCCAGACGGCGGCCGGGTCAGCATCGACGAGCGTGTCGACGGTAATCAGGGGTTCGCTCATTGTTCCTCTCCAACGGTTGTTTAAACAACCGTTGCCGGCGCCTGCCGTTCCTCGGCCTATCGCCAGTCGCCCACGGCTGACATCCATGCCGAGAGAGCGGCGAGCGCGGCCGTCTCGGCGCGCAGGATGCGCGGTCCCAACGATACCGGAACGACGTTGGGCGCATCGCGGACCAGGGCGCGCTCGCCGTCGGTGAAACCGCCCTCGGGCCCGGTCAGGATCAGCCCCGGTCCCGGCTTGAACGCGTCGGCCGCGCGCTCCCCGCCGCCCTCGTCGGCAAGATAGAGCGTCCGCTCGGGGTCGCGCTGTTCGATCAGGCGCGCGAGCGGCAGCGGCTCGCCGAGCTCGGGAAGGGCGGTCCGGCCGCATTGCTCGGCGGCTTCGATCGCGATCGACCGGAGCCGCTCCAGCTTGACGCGCTCCGCGACGGTTCGCTGAGTGATCACCGGAATCAGCCGCGCCGCGCCGAGCTCGGTTGCCTTCTCGACCAGCCAGTCGGTCTGGGCGCGCTTGACCGGGGCGAAGGCGAGCCAGACGTCGGGGACGCTCTCCTGCTGGCGCGTGCGCCGCTCGATCGTCAGCGTCATGCGTTTCTTGCCGATGTCGGCGACGCGCCCCAGCCATTCGCCCGATGCCCCGTCGAACAGGAGCGCCTCGGAGCCAGCTTTCAGGCGCATGACATTGCCGAGGTAATTGGCCTGCCAGGCGCCCAGCTCGAGCGAAACACCGTGACCGAGCGGACCGGGCACATACAGCCGCGGCAGGCTTTTCGGCGGCCAGGCGGGGGTGGCGGGCATGGGCTGGGCTTAGCCGCCGGTGCGAGTGTCCGCTACCGCTGTCTACCCCCCGAACGGCGGCGGCGAGCCCTTGCGGCACATCATCAGCAGACCGCGGTGCGTTCGCAACAGCAGCCGGCCTTCATCGTCGAAACCGAAGCCGTCCGGTTGAGTCAGCGCCAAGGTTGAGATCGCGCCGCCGATGGAAACCGGTTCGCCGGGCACGTATGGCGTCGCTGTCGCCGCGCAGGCACGGGTGTTCGCCGGCCGCACGATCAGTCGGGGACCCTCGGTGCTGTACTCGGCGGTGCAGCCCGCATTGTCGCGCATGGTCCGCGCGCCGATTGCGAGGGTGATCGGCCCTTCGTGATAGCCACCCAGCAGGGTGTTGCCGCACGACGCATATTCACCTGCCAGCCGCCGGTCCGGCGGTGGTGGCCGGCGCAACACCATCCCCGGGCCACCGGTGAAGACTAGGCGGCCGTTCTGAACGCGATATGCAGTCGCCGATTTCATCGCGCGCGCCATCAGCGCGTCTTCGGCGCCGTCCTCAGGCGTACAGCCCATCTCGGTCGAGATCATTTGCCCAGTCACCACGATCCGGCCGGTGGCGGGGATGGTGAACGGGCCGCTGATCCTGTTGCAGTCGCCGACGGCGCTGATGTTCGACATAGAGATGTATAAAGTCGGCGGACGCCTTTCCGTCACGAAGGGCCGACCGCCGATCGTCTCGATGATCCAGCGTCCGGCGATATCCCGATGCGGCTCGACCGGGCGGGTAAGCACCGCCCGGGTGCGGTCCCTGGCGCTGAGTATCAGCGTCCGGCCATCCGGCTTCTGCCACGTCGCCGCCGAGTCCAGGAATGAGGCGAGCCGCTGCTCGCTCGCCGCCGCAGCAGCCGCTGCCGTGCCCGATCCGCATTTGCCGATGCGCGCCGGCTCACGGCGGGTAATGGTGATGCGGTTGCCGTCGAGCCGGTAGAAGGCCGGGTGCCCGCCGGCACAACCGGCGCCGTGATTGAGGAGGCCGCCGGCGCTGAAATGCACCCAGGCTCTGAAGCGCTGGAGGTTTTTGCCGCCAATGCGCTCGACCTGCCACTGCCCGCCCAACGGGTCGATCTGCTCGAGAAAGGTGCCATCGTCGACGGCGCTCGCGGGTACGGCGGCAGGCATTCCCCTGGGCGCCGCGGCGGGCGGCGGGGGGCTGGGCGGCGCCTCACAGGAGGCAGTCGCCAGCACCGACATCAGCAGTAAGAACCGCGGCATGGCTTGCCAACGCCAGCCGGTGTCCTTGGCTCCGCTTGCCCCTGATGGTCCAACGCAGACATCGCGGGCTGGCCGCGCTAACTGCCGGCTCGTGACCGCCACCCCCGACATTGTTCCGGACAGCGAGCGGCGCGGGCTGATCGGCGCGCTGCCGCCGCGGCTGCGGCCGTATGCCAGCCTGGTGCGGCTCGACCGGCCGATCGGCACGTGGCTGCTCTACTGGCCGTGTGCGTGGAGCGTTGCGCTGGCCGGAGTCGGCGGGCGGTGCGACCTGTTCCTGTGGCTCGCGCTCGGCGCGTTCGCGATGCGCAGCGCCGGGTGCGTCTACAACGACATTGTCGACCGTGACCTCGATCGCCGAGTCGAGCGAACCCGGCTGCGGCCGCTGGCGAGCGGCCGGGTGTCGCTGCGCTCGGCGTGGCTGCTGATCGGCTTGCTGTGCCTGATCGGCCTCGCCGTACTTTTGCAGCTCAATCGGGCTGCGGCATTGATCGCCCTCGCGAGCATCGCCCCAGTCGCCGCTTACCCGTTCATGAAGCGGATCACCTGGTGGCCGCAGGCATGGCTCGGGCTGGTCTTCTCGTGGGGAGCGCTGGTCGGCTGGCCGGCGGTCACGAGCCGCCTCGACTGGGCGCCAGTGCTTCTCTGGCTCGGAAGCATCGCCTGGGTCATCGGTTATGACACGCTCTACGCGATCCAGGACATCGAGGACGATTCGCTGGTCGGCGTCAAATCTTCGGCCCGGAGGCTGGGCGCTTGGGCGCCGGCTGGGATTGCCCTGTTGTACACGCTCGCGGTGCTGTCGTGGGGCGGAGCGATCTGGCTGGTCCGCCCGGACTGGATCGCGTTGCTGACCCTCATTCCGGCGGCACTGCACCTGGCCAACCAGGCGCTCCGTGCCGATCCCAGGGACTGCGAGCTGGCCCTCAAGCTGTTCCGCTCCAACCGCAGCTGCGGTTTCCTGGTCTTCCTCGCCATGCTGGTCGTCGGCCTCGCGCCGCGCTAGGGGGCGCCGCTCATGCAATCCCCCCACGCAGCCCGCCGCATCGCCGAGTCCCTCGTCGAACGCGGCATCGCCGCCGGCGCGACCGCCGCCGACGCGCTCTACGTCGGCGAGCACTCGTCGAGCGTGCAGATCCGTCTTGGCGAGCTCGAATCCGCCAATAGTTCGGAGGGTGAAGAGATCGGTCTCAGGCTGTTCGTCGGGCAGCGATCCGCAACCGCCGCCTCGTCCGACCTGTCGGACGAAGCGCTGGCGGTGCTGGTCGAACGCTGCCTGGCGATGGCCCGCGAAGCGCCCGAGGATCCTTACGCCGGGCTCGCGCCCGCCGAATTGCTTCAGGAGGGCGACCTCCTCGACCTCGACAGCGAAGACGTTAAGGAGCCGCCATCGGACGCTCTTCGCGCCCGCGCGCTGGAGGCCGAACAGGCCGCGCGCTCGGTCGCGGGGGTCACCAACTCGAACGGCGCCAGCGCCGGCGCCTCGGCGAGCACCATCGCGCTGGCGACGTCGGGCGGTTTTTCGGGCGCGCACCGGTCGACGGGTCACAGCGTCTCGGCGGCGGTGATCGCGGGCGAGGGCGCGACCATGCAACGCGATCACGACTGGCACAGCGCCCGCCATCTCGACGATCTCGAACGCGCCGCGGAAATCGGCCGCCGCGCCGGCGTGCGCGCCGTCGCCCGGCTCGATCCGTCACGGCCGAGGCCGGGGAAATATCCGGTGATCTTTGACCCGCGCGTGTCGGCGACCCTGCTCGGCCATTTCGCCGGAGCGATCACCGGCGCCGCGATCGCGCGCAAGACCAGCTTCCTTCAGGACAAGCTCGGCGAGCCGGTCTTCTCGGCGGGCGTGACCATCGTCGACGAGCCGCTTCGCCCGCGCGGCCTGCGCTCGCGGCCGTTCGACGGCGAGGGCCTCCGGGTGTCGCGTCAGGAGCTGGTGTCCAACGGCGTCCTCAACCAATGGCTGGCGGACAGCGCTTCGGCCCGCCAGCTGGGCATTGCCCCGACGGGCCACGCCGCGCGTGGAGTCGGCGGCGCCCCGGGCGCGAGTCCGAGCAACCTCTACCTGGCGGCAGGCCGCCGCAGCCCGGCCGAGCTGCTGGCCGCCTATCCCGAGGCCGTCCTGGTCATCGAGCTGATCGGGCAGGGGGTGAACGCCGTGACCGGCGACTATAGCCGCGGCGCGGTCGGATTCATGGTCCGCGGCGGCGCGATCGCCGAGCCGCTCGCCGAGATCACCGTCGCCTCCAACCTCAGCGAAATGTTTGCGACGCTCGAGCCGGCGTCGGACCTCGCCTTCCGCCGCGGCATCGACGCGCCGACGATCCTCGTCCCGGAAATGACGGTCGGCGCTGCTTAGTCAGCGAGCTCCTCCCTGCCAGCGGAGCTGGTGGGGAGGGGGACCATCGAACGGAGATTGGATGGTGGGGGGGTTCGGCGCCAACCCCTCCACCACTGCCTTCGGCAGCGGTCCCCCTCCCCATCGCTGCGCGATAGGGAGGAGCTAACCTGTTTCCGCCGTCACATTCGGAATCCCGAGCCGCCGCAGCTCGATCGCCGGGCAGCGGTCCATCACCACCTTGAGCCCGGCCGCCTCGGCCCGCGCCGCGGCATCCTCGTTGATCACTCCGATCTGCAGCCACACCGCCTTGGCGCCGACGAAGCTCGCCTGGTCTACGGCGGCGCCCGCCGCTTCGGGGCGGCGGAAGATGTTGACGATGTCGATCGGCATGCCGATCTGCGCCAGCTCGGTCCACACGAACTCGCCATGGACATGCTGGCCGGCGATCTGCGGGTTGACCGGAAGCACGCGATAGCCGTGGTCCTGGAGGATCTTCATGACCCCGTAGGATGGGCGATTGGGGCGGTCCGACGCGCCGACCATGGCGATCGTCCGGGCGCTGCTCAGAAGTTCTCGAATCTCGTCGTCGTTCGTCAGCTGCATCGCGGCCTCCGCCGCTTCAATGCGCCACCGCCGCCAACAGTTTCGCGGCGATTGCCGCGAATTCTTCCGCGGCGGCCGCGAGCGGCCGTCCGGCGTCCGAGGCTTCGCGGATTTCCAGCGACAGCGGCAGCCGGCCGAGGAACGGCACGCCCATCTCGGCCGCCGCGGCTTCCGCTCCGCCAGTCCCGAACGGATGCGATTGCGCGCCGCAATGGGGGCAGGCGTAGGCCGCCATATTCTCGATGATCCCGAGCACCGGAACGCTCATCTTGTTGAACAGGTCGACCGCGCGCCGGGCGTCGATCAGCGACAGGTCCTGCGGAGTCGAGACGATGACCGCTCCGGCGGGACGCGAACGCTGGATCAGCGAGAGCTGCACGTCGCCGGTCCCGGGCGGCATGTCGACGACCAGCAACTCCGCGTCCCCCCAGTCCGCGTCGATCAGCTTGGCGAGCGCGCCCGTCGCCATCGGTCCGCGCCAGGCCAGCGCATGGCCGGGCGACACCAGATGGCCGAGCGACAGGAATTTGATCCCCTGCGCCTCCACCGGGATGAGCTGCTCGCCCTCGGCAGTCGGTTTCTCGTGCGAGCCGAGCAAGGTCGGCTGCGACGGCCCGTAGACGTCGGCATCGACCAGGCCGACCTTCTTCCCCGCCCGCGCCATGGCGATCGCGAGATTGGCGGCGACGGTCGATTTGCCGACGCCGCCCTTGCCGCTGCCGATCGCGATCAGGGTCCGGTTCGGTTCGGCCGCGGTCACGGCGATCCGCGCCTCGCTGACTCCGGGGAGGGCGAGCGCGGCTTCGTTGAGCTCGCGCTCGAGCGCGTCGCGCTTGGCTTGCGACAGGCCGGTGGCGTCGGCGATCACCGTCGCGACCCCGTCAGCCAGCTTGCGCGAGCGGATCCGATCGCCGTGCGGAAGGCTGTCGAGAAGGTCGGCCGGATCGGGCATCGCCGCGCGACATAGGAGCCGGTTCGCGGCTTGCCACTGTTTTTCGTCAATTTGCGTTCCTATACTCGAATCATGAACATTCTCACCGGGTGGGGCGCCCGCGCTCGCGGCCTGTTCGCCGACAACAAGGGACCATGGGGCTCGAGCGGCGGCGACGACGAGCCTCCGTCGGACGGTGGCGGCAGCGGTCCGTGGGGCCAGCCGCCGAAGCGCGGGCGGCGCTCGTCCGGCCCGTCCGTCGTTCCGACTCCGTCGATCGACGAATTCCTGCGCCGCAGCCGCGCCCGCTTCGGCGGCGGCGGATTTCCCGGCCGGCCCGACGGCTCGATCGTCTTCTGGGCCTTCCTCGCTTTGCTCTGCGCCTGGCTGGCGTTCACCTCGATCCATTCGATCGCCCCTGGCCAGCGCGGCGTGGTCAGCCAGTTCGGCCGCTACAGCCGGACGCTCGGCCCGGGCGTCAGCTTCACCCTGCCGTCGCCGATCGAGCGGGTGAAGAAGCTCGACGTCGAGAAGATCCAGTCGTTCGACCTCGGCTCGGCGGGCGACGATGATCTCATGCTGACCGGCGACCAGAATCTGCTCGACCTGGCCTATTCCGTGCGCTGGAACATCCGCACTCCCGAGCTCTATCTGTTCCAGCTGTCGCAACCCGACGAGACCATCCGGGAGGTCGCCGAAAGCGCGATGCGCGCTGTCGTCAGTCAGGTCAGCCTCAACGACGCAATGGGCGACAAGCGCGCCGAGATCGAAGCGCGCGTCACTGAAAGCATGCAGCGCATCCTCGACAGCTATCGTTCGGGCATCCAGGTCCAGGGCATTGCCATCAAGCAGGCAGACCCGCCCGACGCGGTCAACGACGCGTTCAAGCAGGTCACCGCCGCGCAGCAGGACGCCCAGACCTACATCAACAACGCGAACGCTTATTCGCTTCAGCTGCGGCAGAAAGCGCAGGGCGAGGCGACCGCGTTCGACAAGGTCTATGAGCAGTACAAGCTCGCCCCCGACGTCACCCGCCGCCGGATGTATTACGAGACGATGGAGGACGTCCTGTCGAAGGTCGACAAGACGATTATCGAGGCACCCGGCGTGACTCCGTACCTGCCGCTGCCCCAAGTCCAGAAAGAGCAGCGGCGGGAGGTCGCGCAATGAGCGATTTCGTGCGCAGCCGCCCCATCCTGTCGGCGATCCTCGGCCTCTTCATCCTGCTGGTGCTGGTCAGCGGCTTCCCGATCATCCCCGAGACCAAGCAGGCGGTCGTCGTCCGCTTCGGCAAGCCGGTCCGGATCTATAATCAGTTCAAGCCCGGGCGGCCGATCGGCGCGGCCGGTGCCGGCATCAATTTTCGCGTCCCGTTTGTCGAGCAAATGGTGTGGATCGACAAGCGCGTCCAGGACGTCGACATGACCCGTCAGCAGGTCATCTCGACCGACCAGCGCCGGCTCCAGGTCGACGCCTTCGCCCGCTACCGCATCGTCAATCCGCTGCTGATGTACATCCGTGCCGGAAGCGAGGATCAGCTGCGCGAGCAATTGAAGCCGATCCTCGGCTCCGAGGTCCGCAACGAGCTCGGCCGGATCGAATTCGCCTCGCTCCTGACCCCCGAGCGCCAAGGGATCATGACCAGCGTCAAGGATTCGCTGAACGGCATCGCCCGCCAATATGGCGTCGAGGTGCTCGACGTCCGCATCAAGCGCACCGACCTGCCCGACGGCGCTCCGCTGGCCTCGGCATTCGACCGCATGCGCACCGCGCGCGAGCAGGAGGCGCGGTCGATCCGCGCCCAGGGCCAGAAGCAGGCGCTGATCATCCAGGCCGAAGCCGACGCCGAAGCGGCCCGGACCTATGCGGCGAGCTTCGGCAAGGACCCCCAATTTTACGATTTCTACCGGGCGATGCAGTCTTATCGCTCGACGTTCGTTGGGGAGCAGGGCGGTAAGCCGCCGGCCGGGACGACCATCGTTCTGTCGCCGCAGAACGACTATTTGAAGGAATTCTCTGGACGTCCGCGATAATCGGCTGTCGTTCAATCGCTATTCAGCCGCGCAAGGATTAGCGCCTTGCGTCCAACGCCGAATGATGGAGTATCGATGAGCTCGAAGGAGACCGGAAAAGTGCGCTACGCCTATGGGGTCGCAATGGCCCTGCTCTTGGGGGGATCGGCCTTTTCGGCGCTCACCGGGCAGGCGGGCGCGCAGGTGGCGCAGAACGCGCCCTCGGCGATGGCCCCGCGCGCCGGCGCGCCGATGTCGTTCGCCGATCTCGCCGCTCGGCTCCAGCCGGCGGTAGTCAACATCTCGACCAAGCAGCGCATCCCAGTCCGCACCCAGAGCGATCCGTTCGAGGAATTCTTCCGTCGCTTCGGCAGCCCGGTCGGCCCGGAGAGCGGCGGCGGCACCGATCAGCCGCAGGGGCAGGGGCAGCAGCCCCGGACCCGCGAGGCCGGCTCGCTCGGCTCGGGCTTCATCGTCTCGCCCGACGGCTATGTCGTCACCAATAATCACCTCGTCCAGGGCGCCACCGGGTCGGGGACCGTCGACACCGTCACCGTCATCACCACCGACCGCCACGAATATCCGGCGCGGATCGTCGGCCGCGACGAGACGTCCGATCTGGCGCTGCTCAAGATCGACGGGCGCAACCTGCCCTTCGTGCAGTGGGGCGACAGCACCAAGTCTCGCGTCGGCGACTGGATCGTCGCGATCGGCAACCCCTACGGGCTCGGCGGTACGGTCACCGCCGGAATCATTTCGGCGCTTCACCGCGGGATCACCGGCGTCGGCGCCTACGACCGCTACATCCAGACCGACGCCGCCATCAACATGGGCAACAGCGGCGGCCCGATGTTCGACCTCAACGGTAACGTCATCGGCATCAACTCGGCGCTGATTTCGCCGACCGGTGCGTCGGTCGGAATCGGCCTTGCCATCCCGGCGGAGCTCGCCAAGCCGGTCATCGATTCGCTGATGAAGGGCCAACGCCCGCAGCGCGGCTATCTCGGCGTTGGCCTTCAGCCGCTCGACGACGATTCGATCGCCGCTGCGCTCGGCCTCCAGAAGGGCGGCGGCGAGCTGGTCCGCTCGGTCGTTCCGGGCGGAGCCGCGGCGCGCGCCGGAATCCAGCAGGGCGACGTCATCGTCAGGGTCAACGGCCAGGCCGTCACCCCCGACCAGACCGTCTCCTACATCGTCGCCAATTCACCGGTCGGAACGAGGATTCCGATCGAGCTGATCCGCGGCGGCCGGCGGATGACCGTCCAGGCCGTGGTCGAGCAGCGTCCCACCGAAGAGCAGCTGGCGCGGATCGCCGGCGGCGGCAGCGGCACACAGGGCGGCATCGCCGTCGGTCCGGCCACGCCGCAGAAGGCGCTCGGACTGTCGCTCGCTCCGCTCACTCCGGAACTGGCGCGCGCGGCGAACCTGCCGGCCACCGCGCACGGCGTGATCATCACGGCCGTCGATGCGAGCAGCGATGCGTCGGACGAAGGGCTGCAGCGCGGGGACCTGATCATCTCGGTCAACAACCAGCTGGTGACCACCCCCGCCCAGGTGATCCTCGCGGTCGATGCGGCGCGCAAGGCGAACCGCAACAGCGTGCTTCTGCTGGTCAAGCGCGGCACCGCTCCCGAAGCCTTTGTTGGGATCGACATCAGCGGCCGCTGACCGGAACGGCCGTTGCCCTCGCGCTGCGGCTATGGCAGCGCCTGGTGCGGTTGAGTCGAGGAGCGGCGGATGAGCGACAGCGGCATTTTCATCGGCGCCGAATCGGGTGGGACCAATCCGCAGACGCTCGAGCTGAACCGCGCCAACCGCCACGGCCTGATCGCGGGCGCGACCGGCACCGGCAAGACCGTCACCCTACAAGGGATCGTCGAGGGCCTGTCCGCGGTCGGAGTCCCGACCTTCGTCGCCGACGTCAAAGGCGACCTTTCCGGCCTCGCCATCGCCGGCTCGCCGACATCCAAGATGCATGAAGTGTTTGCCGAGCGCGCGGCGGAAATCGCCATGGCCGACTGGAAATATCACGACACCCCGGTCCAGTTCTGGGACTTGTTCGGCGAGCAGGGCCATCCGATCCGCACCACGGTCAGCGAGATGGGACCGCTGCTGCTGTCGCGACTGATGAGCCTCAATGACGTCCAGGAGGGCGTGCTCAACATCGCCTTCAACGTCGCCGACAAGGAAGGGCTGCTGCTCCTCGACCTCGACGACCTGCAGTCGATGCTCGTGCATTGCGGCGAGGAAGCCGATCAGCTGACTCTGCAATACGGCAACGTGTCGAAACAGTCGGTCGGATCGATCCAGCGCTCGCTGCTCCAGCTGCGCAGCCAGGGCGGCGACCATTTCTTCGGCGAGCCGGCGGTCGACCTGCACGATTTCATCGCCACCGACGATCAGGGCCGGGGAATCGTCAACATCCTCGCCGCGGACAAGCTGATGGCCAGCCCGCGGCTCTACGCCACATTTCTGCTGTGGCTGCTCAGCGAGCTGTTCGAGACCCTCCCCGAGATCGGCGACCCGGACAAGCCGATCCTCGCTTTCTTCTTCGACGAGGCCCACCTGCTGTTCGACGACGCGCCCTCGGGCCTGCTCGAGAAGGTCGAGCAGGTCGTGCGGCTGATCCGCTCGAAGGGCGTCGGCGTCTATTTCATCACCCAGAATCCGATCGACATCCCGGACAAGGTCGCGGCGCAGCTCAACAACCGAGTCCAGCACAAGCTCAACGCTTTCACTCCGCGCGACCAGCAGGCGGTCAAGGCCGCCGCGGACACGTTCCGGGTCAACCCGGCGATCGACGTCTCGACCGCGATCACCGAGCTTAAGATCGGCGAAGCTCTCGTCTCCCTGCTTCAGCCCGACGGCTCGCCCGAGCCGGTGCAGCGGGTCCTGATCAAGCCGCCCGCGACCCGCGTCGGCCCGCTCACTCCGCAGGAGCGGCAGGTGATCGTCACGACCGATGGGGTCGGCGCGAAATATGACGCTGCGGTCGATCGCGAGTCGGCCGAAGAGATGCTGGCCGCGAAGGCTGCCGAAGCCTCCGCTGCGGCCGCCGCCGCCCAGGCCACCAGCGCTGCGGAAAAACAGGCGGCCGAGCAGGCCAGGCTCGAGGCCCAGCAGGCGAAGGAGCAGGCGCGGGCGCAAATTGAGCAGCAGCGCCTCGACCTTCAGCGCCAGCGGCTCGAGCAGCGGGAGGCAGCGCGTCAGGCGCGCGAAGCGGCCAAGCCGTCGATGTCGGACAAGATGATCCAGTCGGCGGTGCGCGCGGCGTCGAGTTCGGTCGGCCGGCAACTCGGCAGCCAGTTGTTGCGCGGACTTTTGGGTGGGCTGCTTCGCGGGCGCTGATGCTCGCCGCTGCGGCCTTGTTGCTCGCCGCGGCCGCGCCGGCCGGATCGTCGCCGGCGGGGGTCTACGAAATCCGTCAAATGGAGATGGCCGGCGGGATCGAGCTCCGCGCCGACGGTCATTTCCGTTACGCCTTATCGTACGGCGCGGCCGACGAGGAAGCGGAGGGCGACTGGACGTCGGAGGGACAGGCAGTGCAGTTGACGACCAATCCTGCCCCGAAGCCGCCGGCGTTCGAGCTCCTGCGCGACGATCCGGCGCCGAAGGGCAAGCTGTCGCTGGCGCTCGAGCCGCCCGGCTTTGGCTGGGAAGGACCGATCGACGCCGTCGTCACCGTCGCGGGCTCGGACCAGACGGTGCGAGTCAGAACCGCCGGCGACGGCCGGATCGAAATCCCCCGGAACCTGATAGTGACGGCGATCGAGCCGATGGTGCCGATCTACGGCGGACGGGGCGCCGCGATCGCTTTGACCGCCGACCGCGGCCATCGTCTGTTGCTGCGCTTCAAACCCAACGACCTGGGCAAGGCGGCCTTCCACGGCGAATCCCTTGCCAGGGACGGAGACGATCTGTTGTTGAAGCGTTACGAAACCGTGATTCGCTTTCTCCGGGTTCGGCCCTAAAGAAAGCGCGGATGAGGGAACGCGTGGCGGACAGCGATTGCCAGGTCATCGAGGCGCTCGAGCGGGAATGGCGCGATGCTCTGTGCCGCAAGGACATGGCAAAGCTGCGCTCGCTGGTGCACCCTGATTTCGTTCTCATCGGCACCCGGTCGAGCGGACCGTTCATGCTCGGCCGCGACGAATGGCTCGACGCGATCCAGCGGCGCGAGGTCGAATCGATCGACGTCGAGGTCCGCGACGCGACGGTGCACGACAAGGTCATGATCGGCACGGTCCAGGCCCGCTGGCGGCTCAAATATCTCGGCCGGATCATCGAGGATTGCGTGGTTCTGACCGACGTCTGGGTGCGCGAGGGGGAGCAGTGGCAGGCGATCCGCCGTCATTCGACTCCGGCGCCGGCAAGCGACTTCAAGACATCGTGAAATCAGGAGGGTTGGACTGATGGCAACGGCGAGCGCGCTGCGCGCGGGTGGCACGATCAAGGAACTGACGATCCGGGGAATCATCCTCGGCGCGCTGATCACCATCGTGTTCACCGCGGCCAACGTCTACCTCGGGCTCAAGATCGGGATCACCTTCGCGACCTCGATCCCGGCCGCGGTGATCTCGATGGCGGTGCTCAAGGCGTTCCGCGACGCGACGATCCAGGAAAACAATATCGTACAGACCATCGCCTCGGCGGCGGGCACGCTGTCGGCGATCATTTTCGTCCTTCCCGGCCTCATCATGGTCGGGTGGTGGACCGATTTCCCCTATTGGCTGTCCGTCGCCGTGATCGGTATCGGCGGCATTCTCGGCGTTATGTATTCGGTGCCGCTCAGGCGCGCCCTCGTCACCGGCACCGACCTGCCCTATCCCGAAGGCGTCGCCGCGGCCGAGGTGCTGAAGGTCGGCTCGGGCGTCGGCGGAGCCGAGGAGAACCGCCGCGGCCTCGCCCTGATCGCCGGGTCGACGCTGATCTCCGCGCTCTATTTCTTCGTCGCCAAGACGCGGCTGCTGACCGACACCGCCGCGCGCACCTTCAAGGTCGGGACCGGCGGGTCGGCGATTTCCGCGAGCCTGTCGATGGCGCTGATCGGAGTCGGCCACCTGGTCGGAGTCGCGGTCGGTGCGGCGATGATCATCGGGATGCTGATCACTTGGGTAGTGATCGTTCCCCATTGGACCCAGGACGCCGGGTTCGTCGCCTCGATCAGCGCCCCGGATCTCGAAGCGTTGGTCGGCGCCGCGTTCAAGCAAAAGGCGCGGATGGTCGGCGCCGGCACCATCGGCGTCGCCGCGATCTGGACCCTCATCCGGATCATTGGCCCGATCGTCGCCGGAATCCGCTCGGCCCTCGTCGCCAGCCGCGAGCGCAAGGCCGGCCGCGCCGCCAACCTGCCGCTGACCGAGCGCGACATCCCGATCGGCATCGTCACCGGCACCATCCTCGCCTCGATGATCCCGATCGGCCTATTGCTCTATGCGTTCGGCAACACCGCCCCGATCGCGGCCGAGCCCGGCCTGACCATCGTCCTCAGCATCATCTATACGCTCATCGCGGGAGTCGTGATCGCCGCCGTGTGCGGCTACATGGCCGGGCTGATCGGCGCGTCGAACAGCCCCATCTCGGGCGTCGGAATCCTCTCGGTGCTTGGCATCTCGCTGATTCTCGCCGCGCTGTTCAGCGGAGTCACCGGCGACGAGACCAAGGCGCTGGTCGCCTTCGCTCTGTTCGTCACCGCGATCATCTTCGGCGTCGCCACCATCTCCAACAACAACCTCCAGGATTTGAAGACCGGCCAGCTGGTCGAGGCCACGCCGTGGCGGCAGCAGGTCGCGCTGATCCTCGGCGTCGTGTTCGGAGCGATCGTCATTCCGCCGATCCTCGACCTCATGAACACCGCCTTCACCTTCCAGGGCGCGCCCAACGCCAAGGACACCGCCTTGGCCGCCCCGCAGGCCGCGATCATCTCGACCATCGCCCAGGGCGTGCTCGGCGGGAACCTCGACTGGCCGATGATCCGCCAGGGCGCGATCATCGGCGTTGTCGCGGTGATCGTCGACGAAGTCCTGAAGCGAGTCTCCGGCAAGCGGCTCCACCTGCCGCCGCTGGCGATCGGAATGGGCATCTATCTGCCCTTGGAGGCCGACCTGCTGATCCCGTTCGGAGCAGTGCTCGGCTGGTTCTACAACCGCTGGGCAATGACCGCGAAAAGCCCGGCGTTCGCCGAGCGCATGGGCGTGCTGATGGCCACCGGACTGATCGTTGGCGAAAGCCTGATGGGGGTCGTCTATGCCTTCGCGGTCGCCGGCGCCGAACGCGCCGGATCGTCCGACAGCGCGGGCGTGTTCGGACTGGTCGAAGCCTACCCGGCGGTGATGCTGGTCAGCCTATTGGTGTTCACCGCCGCGATCGGCGCGCTCTACTTCTGGACCAGGGGCCGGGCGTCGGACGCGCCCGCTCCGGGCGACGACGCGATCGTTCCGGAGGCCGACTTCCGCTAAGCGCCGAGCACCGCGCGCCTGAGGTCGGCCGGAGCCATCGGCGGTGCGCCGGCTTCGGCCGCTCGGATCAGCTCGACGATCCGGCGATTGACCGGCGCGTCGAGGTCGAGCCGCTCGGCCAGCGCGACCAGCTCGCCATTGATATAGTCGACCTCGGTGCGGCGCCCGGCAGCAAGGTCGTCGGCCATCGACGAGCGCGCTCGCGCGTCGATCTTCCATTTCTTGAGGAACAGGCGGTTGAACAGCCAGTCGGGCGAATCGATCAGCCGTGGCAGGAGCCGCGGGCTGGCCGCGCCGACTTTGGCCGGCTTGATCCCGGCGGCGTTCAGCAGCCCCAGCGCTTCGCGCTGCGACGCTGCGACGACTCGCCGATAATCGCGCTGCTTGAGTTCCTCGAGCAGGGTTCGGCCGGAGAGCGCATTGACCGCATTGTTGAGGTTGATGAGCAATTTGCCCCACGCCATCGCCGCCATGTCGTCGGCCAGCCGAAGCGCGGCCGGTCCCGCTCCGATCTGCTCGGCGAGCGCTTCGGTCTCGGCCCGCCGTTCCGCCCACAGCTCGCCGGCCACGCCCTTATGGACCCGCCCGTCGCGGAGATAGGCGATGTTGAACGGGACCATCCCGCGCACGATTCGGAAACGGTCGCCGAGCGCGCGTTCGAGAATTTCGAAATTGCTCACGCCGTTCTGGAAGCTGATCACCAGCGCTCCGTCCGCGCCATGCTGTGCGATGTCCCGTGCGGCCTCCGCGGTCGCGCCGCTCTTGACGCACAACAGGATGACCTCGGCGTCGCCGAGGGCGTCCGGAACGCAGGCATAGTCGACGTCGTCGAGCCGGGTTTCCCAGCCGCTGAAATCCGAAATCGTGAGCCCGTGCTCGCGGATGTCGTGGGCGAAGCTGGCGCGGCCGATGAAGCTGACCGGCAGGCCGGCCGCCTGCCAGCAGCCGCCGATGAAGCAGCCGACCGAGCCGGCGCCGAGGATCGCGATCCTAGCCGCGCCCACGATAGGGGGCGACGCCCTGGTCGGGCAGCCACAGGCCCTCGGGCGGGGCGCCCGACTGCCAGAAGACGTCGATCGGAATCCCGCCGCGCGGATACCAATAGCCGCCGATCCGCAGCCAGCGCGGCTGCATCTCTTGCGTCAGCCGCTGCCCGATCCCGACCGTCACGTCCTCGTGAAAGCCGCAATGGCTGCGGTAGGAGCCGAGGAACAGCTTGAGGCTCTTGCTCTCGACGATCGTCTCGCCGGGTGCATAATCGATCACCAGGTGAGCGAAGTCGGGCTGCCGGGTCACCGGACACAACGAGGTGAACTCCGGCGCCGCGAACCGCACCAGGTACAGCGCGCCCGGCCGCGGGTTAGGCACATAGTCGAGCATCGCCTCGTCGGGCGAAGCGGGCCGGGCGCTGGCCTTGCCGAGGTGCGTCGTCTCCATCGCGCGGCCACCTAGCAGCAGCGGCGGCGCAAGCCTATCCTCGACCAATGGACCCGCTCGTTTCGACCGAATGGCTGGCCGATCATCTCGGTGCAGTCACGGTGGTCGACTCCAGTTGGCACATGCCCGCGAGCGGCCGCAGCGGCCGCGCCGAATATCTCGCTGCGCACATCCCGCAAGCGCGCTTCCTCGACATCGACGAGCTCAGCGATCGTTCCAACCGCGCACCGCACATGCTGCCCTCCGCCGCCGAGTTCGGAACGGCGATGGAGCGGCTCGGAATCGGCCGTGGCGACCGCATCGTCGTCTACGACAACAGCCCGATCCGGACCGCGGCTCGCGGCTGGTTCATGCTGCGCCATTTCGGGGCTCGCGACGTCGCGATCCTCGACGGCGGGTTCCAGAAATGGACCGCCGAGGAGCGCCCGACCGAAAGCGGCGAACCGGCGCCGCCGAATGCGCGGTTCGAAGCGGACCAGCAGTGGGACGACATCGTCACCAAAGGGCAGATTCTGTCGGGCGAGGTCCTCGCGCCGATCCTCGATGCGCGCGGCACCCGCCGCTTCGAAGGCACCGAGCCGGACCCGCGGCCCGGTGTTGCCCCTGGGCACATCCCCCGCGCGCGCAACCTGCCGTTCGGCTCGCTCTACAATGACGACGGGACCTTCAAATCGCCGGACGAGCTCCGCCGCCTATTCGCCGCGGCCGGCGTCGACCCGGCCCGGCCGTTCGTCGCCAGCTGCGGTTCGGGCGTCACCGCCAACAGCCTGATCTTCGCCGCATACCTGCTCGGCCACGACGGCAACCGCCTCTACGACGGCAGCTGGAGCGAATGGGGCGCCGAACGGGCGACCCCGAAGGCGCTCGGCCCGGCCTAGCCGAGCACTACTTTCGAAACTTCGGCGAGCTCGCGGCGGATCTGCTCGACCAGCAGGCGGCTCGCTTCCGCGTTGGGCTCGCGGCCCGATTGCTTCTCGGCGAGCAGCACCTCGACTCCGGCCGCGGTCGCTCCGACCAGGCGCGCCGAGCGCGCATCGAACCATTTCCGTTTCGACTGGTCGGCCTCGTCCCAGGCGGCCGAGATCGCCTCGTCTTCCTCGGGGTCCGACGCCGGCCCGCCGCCATAAGGATCGACCAGCCGCAACGCGTGGCGCACCGTCGCCAGCCGGGCGATCGCCTCCGCATAAGGCTCGGGCCGCGGCTGCGGAGCGGGTTGCGGGACGAGGTTAAGCATCCGCCAGCGAGTAAACCGGCGCGGTTAGCAAAGGGTGAATCCGCAATCTCGTCATTCCCGCGAAAGCGGGAATTCCCGATGCCTTCAAAAAAGCGCGACCCCCCTTGCGCGGGGGTGACGGGCAACGGAGTTAAGCCCCCTGCTTCTCGTCGATGTCGCGCAGGATCCAGCCGCGCTGGGGGATCGTCTCGATGAACTCGGCCCCCCCCGACGCATTGCGCAATTTCTTGCGCAGCTTGGAAATGAACACGTCGATGATCTTGGGCTGCGGCTGGTCGTCGGCGCGGCGGTAGAGGTGCTTCAGCAGCATCGCCCGGGTGACGACATTGTTGCGCGCGAAGGCGAGCAGCTCGAGCACCCGATATTCCATCTCGGTGATCCCGATCGGATGCCCGTCGATGCGGATCAGCCGCTGCACCTGGTCGACGCTGAGGCGCCCGCCGCACAGCGTCTCGGGCATCTCGCCGCCGCTGGCCTTGAGCGACGCGAGCAGCTTCGACGCCGCTTCCTCGCTGTCCTCGGGCGACATGCTGCGCGGGCTGCCGATCAGCGCCTGCTGGATCTCGCCGAGCAGCTTGTGCGCCTCCTCGACCAGCCGCGAGCCTTCCTCGAAGCGGCGGCGGGAGCGGTCGAGCATCGATTCGATCTCGACCAGCCGTGCGGAAAGGGTTTCTTCAGCCATTCGTCCGGGTTGTCCCCGCCTGAGTTCTACTGCCCGGCCTGAGCGGAGGCGATATTGCTGTCGCCCGCCCGGGCGCCGAGGATGTTGAGCGTCGTCGCGCCCTTGTCGACCACCCGCGTGTCGGGGTCCCACACGTTCGAGCGGATTCCGATCTGCGCCCGCTCGCGGCCGGCCTGGTCGAGGATCATCGATTCCGACGCGCTGCGCGGCGCGGGTCCGCCGAACAGAGCGTCGATCGCCTGCTGCTGGGCTTCGCCGGCGGTCAGGCCGGCGGTGCCGGCGACCGGCGGAGTCAGGCTGAAATCGGGCGGGATGATCAGCGGCGCGTTGCGCGCGACCGCGAATTCGTCCGGCCCGCGCGCCCGCTTCGATCCGAGGATGGAACAGCCGCTGGTCGCGACGGCGGCCACGATCACCACGGCGGTCAAGGCTTTACGCATGTTCGATAGTCTCCCCGGGCTCTTGGCCCTCGCTGTGCTCCTTACGGGTCAGGAACGCCCGCAGCAACAGGATCACGACGCCGATGCTAATCGCCGCATCGCCGACATTGAATACCAAAAACGGCCGGAAGGCCCCGAAATGAAGGTCGGCGAAGTCGACCACATAGCCGAACCGTACCCGGTCGAGGATGTTGCCGAGCGCCCCGCCGAGCACCATCCCGAGCGCGATCTGGTCGCCGCGGTTCTTCTCCTTGCCGATCCAGTAGGCGACCCCGACCGCGATCGCGCTGGTCAGCCCGACCAGCATCCAGCGCCCGACCGGGTTGGTCGCGTTGAGCAGGCCGAGCGAGATTCCGTTATTCTCGGTGTAGGTCAGGTTAAAGATCGGCAGCAGCACGATCTGCCCGACCTCGCGCAGCAGCAGCGGCCCGGTGACGACCCACTTCGCCAGCTGGTCGAGCGCAAAGATCAGCGCCGCGACCGCGAAGCCGAGCTGGCGGGACTTCATTTGCTCCTCCCCGGAACGGGGAGGGGGACCATTCCCCGAAGAGGGAATGGTGGAGGGGGCGTGGTGCAGGTCTCCAACCCCCCTCCGTCAGCCTCCGGCTGCCACCTCCCCGTCCCGGGGAGGATTTGTGTGGACTCACCCATTCAGCACCGCCTGGCACCGCCCGTCGAGCAGGCTCTCCGCATCCACGTCGGGCATATACCGCCGGCACCGCTCGCATTTCGCATTGTGGGTCTTGGTCACCCGCACCTCATCGCCCCGCCGAACTGTCGAGGTGATGAACAGCTCGGCGAGCAGCTCGGGGTCCTCGTGGCTCGGCACCGTCACCTCGGCCTCGAGGCTCGAGCCCAGCACCTTGTCCTTGCGCAGCGGCTCGATCGCCTCGGTCACCTGCGTCCGAAGTTCGCGAAGCTCGATCCATTTCGCTTCGTCCGCGTCCACCGCCGGCACCTCGGGCCATTCGAGCAAATGCACCGACCCGGCGTCCGGGAAGCGCGTCCCCCACACTTCCTCGGTCGTGAACACCAGCACCGGCGCGAGCCAGCGCACCAGCGCATGGAACAGGATGTCGAGCACCGTCCGGTTGGCCCGGCGCCGGTCGGTCTGCACGCCAGTCGCGGCGTTGACCTCACAATACAGGATGTCCTTGCGGATATCGAAATAGAAGGCCGAGAGGTCCTCGTTGCAGAAGTCGGTCAGCGCCCGGACGTAGGTGTTGAAGTCGAAGTCCGCGACCGCCTGCCGCAGGGTCTTGTCTAGCTCGGCGGTCAGATGGAGCACGTAGCGCTCGAGCTCGGGCATCGCCGCGACGTCGATCTTCTCCGCTTCTGAGAATCCGTCGAGCCCGCCGAGCAGATAGCGGAACGTGTTGCGGAGCTTGCGGTACTGGTCGGCGACGCCCGAGAGGATCTCGTCGCCGATGCGATGGTCCTCGGTGAAGTCGACGGAGAGCGCCCACAGCCGGATGATGTCCGCGCCATAGGTCTCCATCACCTTCAGCGGGTCGACCGTGTTGCCCAGGCTCTTGGACATTTTCATGCCCTTGGAGTCCATGGTGAAGCCATGCGTCAGCACCGCATCGTACGGTGCCCGCCCGCGAGTCCCGCAGCTTTCGAGCAGCGACGACTGGAACCAGCCGCGGTGCTGGTCCGAGCCCTCGAGGTAAAGGTCCGCGGGCTTCTTCAATCCATCGCCCGGACGCTTCGCCAGCACGCAGGCATGGGTGACGCCGGAATCGAACCAGACGTCGAGGATGTCGGTGACCTTTTCGTACCGTGCCGCCTCGTCGCCGATCAATGCCACAGGATCGAGCGCATACCAGGCATCGACGCCGTCGCGTTCGACGCGGTCGGCCACCTCGCGCATCAGCTCCGGCGTACGAGGATGCGGCTCGCCGCTTTCGCGGTCGAAGAACAGCGCGATCGGCACGCCCCAGGTCCGCTGCCGCGAGATGCACCAGTCGGGACGGCCCTCGACCATGCCGAAGATCCGCGCTTCACCCCACTCGGGAATCCAGCCGACCTGCCCGATGGCGCCCAGCGCGTCGCGGCGCAGGCCTGCCTGCTCCATGGAGATGAACCATTGCGGCGTGGCGCGGAACGCGACCGGGGTGCGGTGCCGCCAGCAATGCGGATAGCTATGCGTGATCGTCTCGGACGCGAGCAGGGAGCCGCTGTGGCGCAGGCCTTCGACGATCGCGTCGTTCGCCTTCCAGATATGCATCCCGGCGAGCGCCTGGCCGCCGATCGGCGGCGTCGACGGCAGGTACACGCCGCGGCTGTCGACCGGATTGAGTTGTGCGGCGCTGTATTTCTCGACCAGGCCGTAGCGCTGGCCCACCACGAAATCGTCCTGGCCATGCCCGGGAGCAGTGTGCACGGCGCCGGTGCCATCGTCCGCGGAGACGTGCTCGCCCAGGAGCAGCGGGATTTCACGATCTGCGTAGAAGGGATGCCGCAGGCGCTGGCCTTCCAGCTCGACGCCCGGCGCGCGCCCATGCACGACGAGTTCGTCGACGCCGTAACGGTCCAGCGCACGCTGGGCGAGCGGTTCGGCGAGCACGAGCCATTGCGGGCGCCCGTCGCGGGGCGGACCTTCGACCAGCAGATACTCGAGTTCGGGACCGAGCGTCACCGCCAGGCTGGCGGGCAAGGTCCAGGGCGTCGTGGTCCAGATCGGCACCGCGACGTCGACGCCATCGGGCAATGCCACGCCGAAGGCCGATGCAAGCGCGGCCGGCTGCAGCGCGAGGTAGGAGACGTCGATTGCGGGCGACTTCTTGTCCTGGTATTCGATCTCGGCCTCGGCCAGTGCCGAGCCGCAGTCGAAACACCAGTGCACCGGCTTGACGCCGCGCGCGAGGTGCCCGCGCTCGATGATCGTCGCCAGCGCGCGCAGCATGTCGGCCTCGTAGCCGAAATCCATGGTGCGGTAGGGATTGGCCCAGTCGCCGATCACGCCCAGTCGCTGGAAATCGATGCGCTGCAGGTCGATCTGGGCGTCGGCGTACTCGCGGCACTTGGCGCGGAACTGCACTGCGTCGAGCTTTTCGCCGACCTTCCCCCACTTCTTCTCGATCGCGATCTCGATGGGCAGGCCGTGGCAGTCCCAGCCGGGGACGTAGGGTGCGTCGAAACCCGCCAGCAGCTTCGAACGCACGACGGCGTCCTTGAGCACCTTGTTGACGGCGTGGCCGAGATGGATCACTCCGTTCGCGTACGGCGGACCGTCGTGCAATACGAACGATGGCCTGCCCCGGGCATGTTCCCGCAATTGCTCGTACAGATTTTCGTCCTGCCAGCGCTTCAGCGCTTCCGGCTCGCGCCTGGGCAGGTCGCCGCGCATTGGAAATTCGGTCGCAGGCAGGTGGATCGTCGCCTTGTAGCGGTGGCTGCTGGAATCCTGGGTCACGCGTAGGCCTGTCGAGGGGAAGCGTTGAGGACGGCGCGCGCCTGCGCGGCGTCGCGATGCATCTGCGCGACCAGGGTCGGCAGGTCGGCGAAGTGTTCCTCGTCGCGCAGCCTGGCGACAAATTCGATCTCGACGTGGCGCCCGTACAGGTCGCCGTCGAAATCGAACAGATGCGCCTCGAGCAGCGGCTCTCGACCGCCGACGGTGGGCCGCGTCCCGAAGCTGGCCACCGCCGGCCAAGCGCCGGCGTCGATGCCGTGAACGCGGGCGGCGAAGATCCCCGACAACGGCGGCGTCCTGCCGCCGAAGCGGAGGTTGACGGTCGGAAAGCCGAGCGTGCGTCCGAGTTGGTTGCCGCGAACCACCCGTCCACCGATCGCGTAGTGACGGCCAAGCAGGCGCGTGGCCGTCTGGAAGTCGCCGGTCGCCAGCGCAGTGCGGATTCGGGTGCTCGAGATGCGCGTCCCGTCGCCGACCGCTTCGATCGCGTCGGCGCCGAAGCCGTGCTCCGCGCCCAGGGATCGCAGCAGGTCGATATCGCCGCGCCGGTCCCGTCCGAAGCGAAAGTCCGGGCCCACCCACACCTCGCGCGCGCGCAGGCGCCCGGCGAGCATGTCGGCGACGAAGCGTTCGGCGGACATGGCGGCCAGCGCGGCATCGAACCA
>JBJMUB010000036.1:0-12218 GCA_045811385.1 Sphingomicrobium sp.
TACTCGGCAGTACGGCCGGCCACCCGGGCCCTCGGTGCGGTACGGGATTAAGTTCGTATCATGGTAGGCATCTCCGCACGGCAGGTTGAGGTCGACCGGGATCATCGCGGCCGGACGCGGCTCGCGCTTCACCGGCTTGCCGTTGATGATCAGGGTGCCGTCGACCATGCGCAAGGTGTCGCCGGGAAGCCCGATCACGCGCTTGATATAATCCTCGTTGCGGCCCGGCGGTGTGACGATGACGATGTCGCCCCGCTCGGGCAGTCGGCCGAGCACCCGGCCCTTCATGAACGGCAGCGTGATGCCCCACGGCTCGCCGGTCCGGAAGACGACCGAACGGATGATCGCCAGCGGATTGGGGATCGTGGGCGACACGTAGGACCAGCCGTAGGGATATTTGCTGACGACCAGCCGGTCCCCGGTCCACAGCCCCGGCATCATCGATTCCGACGGGATGTAGAAAGGCTTGGCGATGAAGCTGTGGAACGCGAGCACCGCGAGCAACACCCACAGCAGGCCCTTGATCTCGCGCCACAGGGCCGAGCCCTTGTCGACCTTCTTGCCCTCTTCGGTGACAGGAGGCGGTGCGTCCGGCGCCGGAGCCTCGGGAACGGTTTCGGTCAACACTTATGGCTCCAGCTTGCGGGCGGTCAGGATGACGAAGGCCTGTGCCCAGGGATGATCGTCGGTCATGGTCAGGTGTATGTCGATGGCGTGGCCTTCCGGCGCAAGGGCGTCAAGCCGCGCCTTCGCGCCGCCGGTCAGCTGTAGCGTGGGCTTGCCCGACGGCAGATTAACGACGCCGATGTCCTTCATATGAACGCCGCGCTTGAACCCGGTTCCGACGGCCTTGGCGAACGCCTCCTTGGCGGCGAAGCGCTTGGCAAGGGTCCCGGCGACGGTGAATGGGCGCTTCGCGGCCTTGGCCCGCTCGATGTCCGTGAAGACTCGGTTGAGGAACTTGTCGCCCCAGCGCTCGAGCGAATGCTGGATCCGCTCGATGTTGCACAGGTCCGAGCCGATGCCGACGATCATGACGGCCCCGACAGGCCGTCACCCCGGACTTGATCCGGGGTCCCGCTGTCCATGCAGCAGAAGCGGGATTCACGCTTTCGCGGGAATGACGACGAGGGCTCAATCACCGCGCGCTGTCCATCAGATCGCGCATGCGGCGGACGCTCGCGTCCAGGCCCGTGACGATGGCCTCGCCGACCAGGAAATGGCCGATGTTGAGCTCGGCGAGCTGCGGGATGGCGGCGATCGGAACGACATTGTCGAACGTGAGACCGTGACCGGCATGCGGCTCGATGCCGTTCTTGGCGGCAAGCGCGGCGCAGTCGGCGATGCGCTTCAGTTCGGCCACGCGCTCCTCGCCTTCGACATGGGCGTAGCGCCCGGTATGGAACTCGACGACCGGAGCGCCGAGGCGGACTGCAGCCGCGACCTGCTCCTCGCTGGGTTCGATGAACAGACTGACGCGGATGTTCGCCGCGCCG
The DNA here is from genome assembly GCA_045811385.1 of Sphingomicrobium sp. Taxonomy (GTDB): domain Bacteria; phylum Pseudomonadota; class Alphaproteobacteria; order Sphingomonadales; family Sphingomonadaceae; genus Sphingomicrobium. Next base: position 1,497 of record JBJMUB010000036.1, read on the forward strand.
AGCTTGTCGACGTAATAAGCGAGGTGGTTGTGCTGGCCGGCCGCGTCGAGCCCGCCCTCGGTAGTCCGCTCCGCGCGCTTCTCCGGCACGATGCAGGCGGCGTGGGGCTTATGGGCCAGCGCGATCGCCAGCATCTCCTCGGTCGCCGCCATCTCGAGGTTCAGCGGCAGGTCGATCTCGGCCATCAGCCGGTCGATGTCGGCGTCGGTGATGTGCCGCCTGTCCTCGCGCAGGTGAGCGGTGATCCCGTCCGCGCCGGCCTGCGCCGCGAGGATCGCGGCGCGGACCGGGTCCGGGTGATCGCCGCCGCGCGCGTTGCGGATGGTCGCGACATGGTCGATGTTGACTCCGAGGCGAAGCCTGCCGGTCATGCCTTGAGGTCGCGGCTCCCCGGCTTCTCGGCGGGCAAAGCGGCGAGCTCCGGCGGGAGCGCGTCGGGCGGATAGTCGGGCACGTCCAATGCCACCAGCGACACCAGCGGCACGCCGATGTCAGCGCGGCCGTTCGAGCGGTCGATCAGGCAGGCGGCGCCGACCAGCTCGGCCGGATGGCGGCGGATCGCGGCGAGGCATTCGCGCGACGACAGGCCGGTGGTGACGATATCCTCGACCATGACGATGCGCGCACCCTCGGGAATCCGGAAGCCGCGGCGCAGCCGGAACTCGCCTTCCTCGCGCTCGACGAATACCGCGGGGCAGCCGAGCGCCCGGGCGGTCTCATATCCCGGAATGATCCCGCCCATCGCCGGCGACACGATCAGGTCGATCGTTCCGAAGCGGTCGCGGATTTTCTCGGCCAGCGCGCGGCAGATTCGCTCGGTCCGGTCGGGATATTGGAATACCCGCATCTTCTGCAGGAAGACCGGCGAGTGGCGCCCGGACGAGAGGATGAAATGCCCCTCGAGCAATGCGTCGGACGCGCGAAATTCGTCGAGGACCTGGTCGGCAGTCATCATCGTGGAAACGGCCATTAAGGCTCCGCGACCTGCCCTACAACACCTGCGGAACAGGCCGCTTGAGGCTCCCGAAACCCGCGCCTATAGGAAGCGCCAATCGAGGGCAGGCGCGGACCCGCACCTTCCCGTCCCACGCAATGCCACCGGGGTGCAAATGAGACTGATTGGATGGGCGATCGCCTTGGCCGCTGCCGGGCTTACACCCGCGGCAGCGCAGGCGCCGGCCAGTTCGCCCACCGAGAATGCCGCGGCTGCAGCTCCGGCGCCCGCGCCCGCAGTGGCTTCGGCTCCGATCGAATATGGCACCGTCGGGCACCAGGTCCCCAAGGCCGGAATCGGTATGCCGGTCCCGGGCGGGAAGGGGATTCAGGAGCAGGTGACTCCGCTCGGCGAGCGCGCCGCGCACTTCCACAATTTCTGGCTGATGTGGACGATCAGCATCATCAGCGTCTTCGTCCTCGTCCTGCTGGCATATGCGATCGTTCGCTTCCGCCGCGGCGCCAACCCGACGCCGTCGCGCAACTCCCACAACACGGTCATCGAGGTCGTGTGGACGCTCGTCCCGGTCCTGATCCTGCTGGCGATCGCGCTGCCGTCGATCCGCCTGCTGCGCGACCAATATTCGCCGCCGCCGGCCGACGTCACGGTCAAGATCACCGGGCACCAATGGTATTGGAGCTACGAATATCCCGACTACGGCGTGTCGTTCGACAGCAATATCCTCAAGGAGCCGGGCGATCCGACGCTGAAGCCGGGCGACCGCTTCCGCACCGACAAGGACGGTCCGCCGCTGCTCGCTGCCGACGAGCGCATGGTGCTCCCGGCCGGCAAGGTCGTGAAGTTCATCATCACCGCCGACGACGTCATCCACAGCTTCGCCGTCCCGGCCTTCTGGACCAAGCTCGACGCCAACCCCGGCCAGCTCAACGAGACCTGGGTCAAGGTCGACAAGCCGGGCGTCTATTTCGGCCAGTGCTCCGAATTGTGCGGCGCTCGCCACGGCTACATGCCGATCAACGTCGAGGTCGTCAGCCCGGCACAATTCGAGCAGTGGATCGCATCGAAGGGCGGCACCACGCCGGGCGCCAAGCCCGCAGCCGACAGCACCGCAGCTTCGCCGGTCTCGGCCGGCGCCACAGCTGCCGCCGCCGAGCCGCAGCCGGCGCAGACCGGCGGTGCCGCCGTCAAACCGCCCGCGACCAACCAGGCCGCGACCGCGCAGAATTAAAGCGAAGAGAGTTCGTAGATGAGCACCATTCCCGCCGACGCCCTCAAGCTCAAAGAGCATGACTCGGCGCACGCGCACCACGACGCCGATCACAAGCCGGGCTTCTTCGTGCGCTGGTTCATGTCGACCAACCACAAGGACATCGGCACGCTCTATTTGATCTTCGCGATCGTCGCCGGGGTGATCGGCGGCGCCATTTCCGGGATCATGCGCTGGGAGCTGATGGAGCCGGGCATCCAGGTCCTCAACCACGCGTGGCCGATCGGCGCGGGCACGACGAATTTCGACGAGGCGCTGCATCACTGGAACGTGCTGATCACCGCTCACGGCCTGATCATGATCTTCTTCATGGTCATGCCGGCGATGATCGGCGGCTTCGGCAACTGGTTCGTGCCGCTGATGATCGGCGCCCCGGACATGGCGTTCCCGCGGATGAACAACATCAGCTTCTGGCTGCTGGTGCCGTCGTTCATCCTGCTGCTCGGCTCGTCGTTCGTGTCCGGCGGAACCGGTCTCGGAGTCGGGACTGGCTGGACGCTCTATGCGCCGCTCTCGACCTCCGGCTCGACCGGGCCGGCGGTCGACATGGCGATCTTCTCGCTTCACCTTGCCGGCGCCAGCTCGATCCTCGGCGCGATCAACTTCATCACCACCATCTTCAACATGCGCGCGCCGGACATGACCCTGCACAAGATGCCGCTGTTCGTATGGTCGATCCTGGTCACCGTGTTCCTGCTGCTGCTGGCGCTGCCGGTGCTGGCGGGGGCGATCACCATGCTGCTCACCGACCGCAATTTCGGGACGACCTTCTTCGACGCGTCGGGTGGCGGCAACGTCGTTCTCTACCAGCATCTGTTCTGGTTCTTCGGCCACCCGGAGGTCTACATCCTGATCCTTCCCGGCTTCGGAATGGTCAGCCAGATCGTCGCCACCTTCAGCCGCAAACCGGTGTTCGGCTATCTCGGCATGGCCTATGCAATGGTCGCCATCGGCGTGGTCGGGTTCGTCGTCTGGGCTCACCACATGTTCACAACCGGAATGAACGTGAACGAGAAGATGTACTTCACGGCGGCGACGATGGTCATCGCGGTTCCGACCGGAGTGAAGATCTTCAGCTGGATCGCGACGATGTGGGGCGGCAGCCTGACCTTCGAGACGCCGATGCTGTGGGCGATCGGCTTCATCTTCCTGTTCACCGTCGGCGGCGTGACCGGGGTCGTGCTCGCCAACGGCGGAGTCGATAATTACATGCACGACACTTACTATGTGGTCGCGCATTTCCACTATGTGCTGAGCCTCGGCGCGGTGTTCGCGATCTTCGGCGGCTTCTATTACTGGCTGCCCAAGATGAGCGGGCGGATGTACAGCGAGGCGCTCGGCAAGCTGCACTTCTTCCTGATGTTCATCGGCGTGAACATGGTGTTCTTTCCGATGCACTTCCTCGGGCTGGACGGAATGCCGCGGCGGATCCCGGACTACACGCCGGCCTTCACCGAGTGGAACCGGGTCGCCACCATCGGCTATATGATCACCGCGGCCGGGGTCGTCGCCTTCTTCCTCAACCTCGTCTACACCTTCACCGCCGGCAAGAAGGCGCCGAACAACCCGTGGGGCGAGGGCGCGACGACGCTCGAATGGACACTGAGCAGCCCGCCGCCGTTCCACCAATATTCGACCCTGCCCAAGATCGACTAGGGCGCCGTCGCCCGTCTTCACCGCCGAGACGTTTTCTGCGAACCTCGCTGCGATTGCCCGCCGGGCGCGCGACTGCGATGGCTGCGCCGATGGATTGCCAACGCTCACCCGACGCCACGCCGCTCGAGGCGGCCGCCCGCGCGCGCTTGGGGTGGCTGGGGGAGGACCGCGCGTGGCTCGTCGTCCTTGGCGCGGTGACCGGGATCGAGCTGGCATGGTGGGCGATCTACTGGAGCCTGGGCCTGGCGCCGGCTCTCCATCTCTTCGCGCATGTCGGCCTTGCCGGAGTCGCGGTCGCGGTTGCGATCGGAGTGCGCCGAGCGCTGCGGCTCGATCCGCTCGGGCCGGGGTGGCCGGTCGCTATCCTCGGAGCGGCGCTGTTCGCCGCCGGGGCAAGCGCCTTCCTGCCGCTCAAACATGCGATTCCGCGAGTCATTCCGTTCTGGCTCGACGGCCCCCTGGCGAGGCTCGAGCGGAACGCGTTCGGCGCCGATCCGTGGCTCCTGCTCGATCGCCTGGCCGGCTGGGCGACGATCCCGATGGACTGGCTCTACGGCACGTGGCTCCCAGTCCAGTCGGTGGTCTTTTTCCTCGTCGTCCTGGCCCGGCCCTCTCCGGCCAAGTCGCGGGCGCTGATCGCTTATGCCGTGGCGTGGCTAGTCCTGGGGGTCGTCGCCGCGGCGTTGCTGTCGTCCGCCGGGCCCTTGTTCTACGATCGCATCTTCGGCGGCGCTTCGTTCGCCGCTTTGGGAGACACGCTGCGGCAGCGTGGGGCGTGGGTCGCGCTCGCCGAATCCGACCGCATGTGGGCGTCGATGAGCGAGCCACGGCCGGGCCTCGTCGCCGGCATTTCGGCGGTCCCGTCGATGCACGTCGCGATCAGCCTGTGGCTGGCGCTGACGGTCCGCAAACTGGGGCCGGGCGCGGCCGGCCTGGCCTGGGCGTACCTGCTCATCATCCTGCTCGGATCGGTCCAGCTCGGGTGGCATTATGTGAGCGACGGGCTGGCCGGAGCGCTCGGAATGCTCGCCATCTGGTGGCTGTCGGGCGTCGCCGAGCGACGGCGGCAGGCCCGCGCTAACGCTGCCGAGCGGCCCTGATGATCTTGACCGGCGGGTCGAGGATCTGGCCCTTCATCGCGCCTTCGCCCTTGTCCGGCGAGACGGGCGAGCGGAGGATCTTCTCGACCACGTCCATGCCCTCGACGACGCGGCCGAAGGCGGCGAAGCCGTCGGGGCCGTCGAACGCCTTGATGTCGCGGGTCATGATGAAGAAGTCGGCCTGCGCCGTGCCCGGCGCAGCGGCGGCCATGGCGATCGTCCCGGCCGTGTTCGAAAGCCCGGTCTTGTCGGTCGATTCGAATGCGATCGGCGGAAACAGCTTCCTGACGCTGCTGCGCACGCCGCCTTGGATCAGCCCGCCGTCGGCGTAGGGCATGGCGCGGTAGATGGTCTCGCCGTCGTAGCGGTGGGCGTCGACATAGCGCAGGAAGTTGGCACTGGTGATCGGCGCGTGAAGCCGGTCGAGCGCGATGACGATCCGGCCCGCGCTGGTGTCGATCGCCACCGGCACGAGGTCCGACGTGGCGACCGGTCCGCCCTTGATATCGGCAGGAGTCTGTTGTGCGAGCGCCGGCACGGCGACGGCGGCGAGCAAGGCGGCGGCGAAGCGGATAGTGGTCATGCGCGGTCCTTAGCAAAGCGAGGATGAACAGCGCCACAGCGGGCTTTTCCACTCCGCGCCAAGCCCTTATAGGCCGCGCATATGCCCGCCATCGAGATGACCGACGCGGCCGCGCTGCCGGCCGACTGGCGCGACTTCCTTGCGCTGACCAAGCCGCGGGTGATGAGCCTGGTCGTCTTCTCGGGCCTGTGCGGCCTGCTCGCCGCGCCTGTCATGACGCCGTTCGTGCTCGGCTTCACCGCAATTCTGTGCATCGCGCTCGCCGCGGGCGCTTGCGGGGCGCTCAACCAATGGTACGAGGCGGACATCGACGCCAGGATGCGGCGCACCGCGAACCGCCCGCTTCCGTCCGGCCGGATGGACCGCCAGAGCGCGCTCCACTTCGGGGTCGGGCTCGGCACTTTCTCGGTGCTGCTGATGGGGCTTGCGACCAATTGGCTCGCCGCCATCCTCCTCGCCGCCTCGATCCTGTTCTACGTGCTGGTCTACACGGTGTGGCTGAAACCGCGGACGGCGCAGAATATCGTCATCGGCGGGGCCGCCGGCGCGTTTCCGCCGCTGATCGGCTGGGTCGCGGCGACCGGCCATATCGCCGCCCTTCCGCTGCTCCTGTTCGCGATCATCTTCCTGTGGACCCCGCCGCACTTCTGGGCGCTGTCGCTGTTCGTCCGCTCCGATTATGCCGCGGCCGGAATCCCTATGCTTCCGGTGGTTGCCGGGATCGACAATACCCGGCGGCAGATCTTCCTCTACACCCTGCCGATGGCCGCGGCGGCTATTGCGCCCTGGCCGCTCGGCCTGACCGGAGCGATCTATGGCGTCTCCGCCGCGATCCTCAGCTTCGTCTTCGTGGTGCTCGCCGGGCGCGTCCTCGGCAATCGCGCGTCCGAACCCGCCGGGATGGGCGCCGAGAAGCATCTGTTCGCTTATTCGGTCTTCTACCTGTTCGCCTTGTTCACCGCGCTGGTCGCCGACCGGTGGATCGCCTGATGCCGCGGCGCGAGGACGAAATTATCCGCCGCCGCCAGCGCGAGCGGGCACGAGTCATGGCGCTGCTCCTGGCCGCGTTCGTCGTGCTGCTGTTTTTCATCACCATCGCCAAGACGAGCCTCAACTGGTGACGACCGCCGCGGCGCAGCGGAACAACCGGGTCGCGCTGATCGCGGCTTTATTCGGCCTCGCCATGCTCGGCCTCGCCTTCGCCTCGGCGCCGCTGTACCGCGCCTTCTGCCAGCTGACCGGGTTCGACGGCACTCCGCTGCGGGCCGAGAAGGCCCCCGGCGCGGTGGCGGGCGAGGTCGGCGTCCGGTTCGACGCCAACGTCCATCCCGGCCTCGGCTGGCGCTTCGAGCCGGTGCAGAAGCAGGTGCGGATCGCTCCGGGCGCCCGCACCACGATCTTCTACCGGGCGACCAACCTGACCGCGCGGCCGATCACCGGCCAGGCCGTGTTCAACGTCACCCCCGACACGGCCGGGCAATATTTCAACAAGATCGAATGCTTCTGCTTCACCGAGCAGAGGCTGAAGCCGGGCGAGAGCGTCGACATGCCGGTCGTGTTCTACGTCGATCCCAGGATGCGCCAGGACGACACGACCAGGGCGATCGACGAGATCACCCTGAGCTACACATTTTACCCGGTGGAAAGCCGCGCCACGGGCCGCTAGAGGCTCGTCAAGACCAAGGGGAAGTACAGACGCATGGCCGCGACCAAGAACCACGACTACCATCTCGTCGAACCCGATCCGTGGCCGATCATCGGTGCATTCTCGGCGCTGGCTCTGTTCGGCGGCCTGGTCATGTGGTGGCACGACAACCCCTACGGCAAGATCGTCGCCGCGATCGGGGTGTTCATGGTCCTGGTGACCATGGCCAACTGGTGGCGCAACACGATCAACGAAGCGCACACCGGCTACCATACGCCGGTCGTCCAGCTCCACCTGCGCTACGGGATGATCCTGTTCATCGCGTCCGAGGTGATGTTCTTCCTCGCCTGGTTCTGGGCATTCTTCGACAGCTCCCTATTCCCGTCCGCGGTCGATGCGGTCGGCCACCAATGGCCGCCCAAGGGCATCAAGGTGCTCGACCCGTGGGGCTTCCCGCTCTTGAACACGATGATCCTGCTGTGCTCGGGAACGACAGTCACCTACGCCCACCATTCACTGATCCACGGCAACCGCGACGGATTGAAGCTCGGACTGTGGATGACGATCCTGCTCGGCCTGCTGTTCACCAGCATCCAGGCGTGGGAATATGCCCACGCGCCGTTCGCCTTCAAAGGCAACATCTACGGAGCGACCTTCTTCATGGCGACCGGCTTCCACGGCTTCCACGTGATCGTGGGCACGATCTTCCTGTCGGTGTGCCTGTGGCGGTCCTATCAGGGGCATTTCACTCCGCGGCAGCATTTCGGGTTCGAGGCGGCCGCTTGGTACTGGCATTTCGTCGACGTCGTGTGGCTGTTCCTGTTTACCTCGATCTACGTGTGGGGCGGCTGGGGCGCGCCGCACGGCGGTTGAGCCGAGCGGCGCCGCTGCGAGCGGCGATCGCCGGCGACTGTCCAAGATGCGGCACCGCCACTTTGTTCGACGGTTGGGTGCGGTTCGCCGCGAAGTGCCGCGGCTGCGGCCTCGATTTCTCGGCGTTCAACGTCGGCGACGGACCCGCCGCCTTCCTGATCCTGATCGTCGGCGCGCTGGTCGTGACCGCCGCGCTGGTGCTCGACGCCGCCGCCGACCCCCCGTGGTGGGTCCATCTCGTGTGGCTTCCCGTGACCGCCGCGCTGACCATCGGCGGGTTGCGAATCGCCAAGGGCTGGCTGCTCGCGCAGGAATATAAGCACCGCGCGCGCGAAGGACGGCTGGCCGAATGATCAAGCGCCCGCCCCTCGTCCCGACCATCGTCGTCGCGCTTGCGATCGCGGTCCTCATCGGTCTCGGCGTCTGGCAACTGCAGCGCGCGGTGTGGAAGGCGCAGCTGCTCGCCCGTTATTCCGCCGCCGAGAAGCTTCCGCCGATCAGCTGGCCGACCGCGCCGCTCAAGACCGAGCAGCTGCCGCTGTTCCGCTACGCGACCGGAGTGTGCCTGCGGCCCATCGGCAAGCGCGCGATCGCCGGCGAGAACCGGGCGGGCGAGCCGGGCTACGTCCATATCGTCGATTGCGCGACCGGCGCCGAGGGGCCTGGCATGAGCGTCGAGGTGGGCTGGTCGAAGAACCCCAACATGCGCGTCCAGTGGGCCGGCGGGCCGGTCAGCGGAATCATCGTCCCCGACCGCCGGACGCGGATGCGGCTGGTCGCCGCCGGAGCTCCGCCGGGCCTCGAGCCGAGCGCTCCGCCGAGCGCCGCGACGGCCAGCGCGATCACCCCCGCCGGCCACCGCATGTATGCCGCGACCTGGTTCGCCTTGGCGGCGGCGGCCCTGATCATCTACATCATCGTCCTGATGAAACGCGGTCGGAAGGCATGAGCGGCGAGCTGCATCGCCTGGCGAACGGGCTGACCGTCGCCGTAGACCCCATGGCGCAGGCGGAATCGGTGGCGGTCGGGCTCTACGCGCAGGTCGGCTCGCGCTCCGAGCCCGACCATCTGTCGGGCCTCGCCCACCTCGTCGAGCATATGGTGTTCAAGGGCGCGGGAAGCCGCGACACGCGCGCGCTCGCCGAAGCGATCGAGGACGTCGGCGGGGCGATCAACGCCTGGACCGCGCGCGACCAGACCGTATTCTACGGCCGGACGCTGGCCAAGGACGCCGAGCTATTGTGCGAGCTCCTGACCGACATGGTCCGGGCGCCGCATCTTGCCGACCTCGAGCGCGAGAAAGTGGTGATCCTGTCCGAGCTCGGGGAAGTCGTCGATTCGCCCGACGACCTGGTTCACGAACATCTGTTCGAAGCGGCCTTCGAGGGCCAGCCGCTCGGCCGCTCGATCCTCGGGCGCGCCGAGACGCTCAATGCGATCACCCGCGACGATTGCCTGCAGTGGATCGAGGGCGAGCTCGTCCCGTCGCGGCTGATCCTGTCGGCGAGCGGCAAGGTCGACCCGGACCAGATCCTGCGCTGCGCCGAGCGGCTGCTCGGCGACATCGAGGATTGGCCGGGAGTTCCGATCGGCCGCGCCGAGTTCACCGGGGGCGTGCGCAACGACCGCCGCGAGTTCGAACAGGCGCACTGGTGCCTGGCCCTGCCCGGAATGGCGGCGGCCGACCCGCGGCTTCCGGGGCTGTCGGTCTTCGTCCAGGCGCTCGGCGGAGGAATGTCGTCGCGGCTGTTCCAGGAACTGCGCGAGGAACGCGGGCTGGCTTATTCGGTCGGCGCCTGGAGCCAGGCCTATGCCGACACCGGGCTGGTCGCGCTGAGCTGCGCCGCCGACCGCAGCCGGGCGGTCGAATCGATGCATCTCGCCCGGCAAATCCTGGCCGAAGCGGTCGAGACGCTGCGCGAGGATGAAGTGACCCGGGCGCGCGCCCAGCTCGAAGCCGGCCTGCTGATGGCGATGGAGAGCCCGCAGGGCCGCGCCGACCATATGGCGCGGTCGATCGAGGTGTTCGGGCGGATCGTCGGACCGCAGGAAGTGCTCGAGCGGCTCCGCGCGGTGGATGCGAGGGCGGCGAGGGCGGCGGGCTCGGCGACGCTGGCCGACGGCCGCGCCGCGATCGCCTCGGTCGGGGCGCAGCTCGCCCTCGCCGCCTAATTTCCGGCGTGACCGAACTCACCACGATCGTCGCCGAGCCGTGGGACGACTGGGGCCTGATCGACTGCGGCAATGGCCGGAAGCTTGAGCGCTACGGCGCCATCCAGGTCGTCCGCCCGGAGCCGCAGGCCATGTGGCCGCCGGCACGGAATGACTGGAATCCCGACGCGACCTTCGTGCCCGGCTCCGACGAGGAGGGCGGCGGGCGCTGGGTCCAGCACCGGCCGGTGCCCAGGCAATGGCCGCTGACGCGCGGCGCAGTCCGCTTCGAAGCGTCGCTGACGCCATTCCGACATCTCGGCTTCTTCCCGGACATGGCGCCGCAGTGGGACTGGGTGCGGGGACGGTCGGCGGACGCCGAGGTGCTCAACCTGTTCGGCTACACCGGCGTCGGCACGTTGCTGCTGAGCGACGCGGAGGCGCGCGTGGTCCACGTCGATGCGTCGAAGAAGTCGGTCGAGCAGGGCAAGG
>JBJMUB010000037.1:0-7773 GCA_045811385.1 Sphingomicrobium sp.
TCGGGGAACAGCGGGCGGATCGGACGGTCGATCAGGCGGCTGGTCAGCGTTTCCTTTTCGGTCGCGCCGCGCTCGCGCTTGAAGAAGCCGCCCGGGATGCGCCCGGCGGCCGAGAATTTTTCCTGGTAGTGGACGGTCAGCGGGAAGAAGTCCTGGCCCGGCTTGACCGACTTGGCGGCGGTGACGGCGCACAGCACCACGGTTTCGCCGAGGGTCGCGAGCACCGCGCCGTCGGCCTGGCGGGCGACTCGGCCCGTTTCGAGCTTGAGGGTCTTCCCGCCAAGATCGATTTCTGCAGTCTTGATGTTGAACATTTGCTTTCCTTCAGTCCCGGCGGCCGGATGCCGGCCGGTTCAGCATTGGACGGACTTTCCGGTCCGTCAGCGGTTCGGGGCGCTGTTGGCCCCATGAGCGCCCCGCCGAATTGCGGGACTGAACATAGGCGAAGCGGCCCGCAACGGGGCCGCTTCATGGGTTATTTCCTGAGACCGAGCTTCGCGATGAGATCGGTGTAACGCGGCTCGTCGTTGCGACGCAGATAGTCGAGGAGCGAGCGGCGCTGGTTGACCAGCATCAGCAGACCGCGGCGCGAGTGATTGTCCTTCGCGTGGGTCTTGAAATGCTGGGTTAGGTTCTGGATTCGCTCGGTGAGGATCGCGACCTGCACCTCGGGCGAACCGGTGTCGCCCTTGCCGCGGGCATGCTCCTTGATCAGCGCGTCCTTGCGCTCGGCGGTAATCGACATCGTCAGCACTCCTGTTCGTCTAAAGGTTGAACCCCCGGACGACCCTGAGGCCGTCGGCCGAAGCTTCGACCAGCGCCACCGGAGTTTCCTCCAGCATCGCCATGCAAAGCCCCGGCGGTGCGGGGATGCCGGCAAGCCTCCGCCCATGACGGAGCAACTCGGCTTGGCGGCTAGTGACGGGGAGGGCCGGGATGTCGTCCAGCGCCGCTTGCAGCGGCAATACCGCCCGCGTCAGTTGGCGCGCCTTAGCGAGTTCGGTGAGAAAGTCCAGCGAAACGGCCTGCTCGAGGCCGAACGGCCCGGCGCGGGTTCTTCTGAGATAGGAAACATGGCCGACCGTTCCAAGCGCACGGGCGATGTCGCGAGCGAGGGAGCGGATGTAGGTTCCCTTCGAGACGGTCGATTCCAGCGTGACTTGCTCCAATTCCTCCGCTTCTCCGCATCTCCGCGTGCTTCTATCGTGTTCGCGCGGAGACGCGGAGACGCGGAGAGTGTGAACGGTAACAGTCCGTGCCCCAATCTCGACAGCCTGACCGGCGCGTGCGAGGGAATAGGCGGTCCTGCCGCCGATCTTGAGCGCGGAATAGGCGGGCGGGACCTGCTCGATCGCGCCGGTGAAGCGGGCGAGGGTCGCTTCGACTTGCTCGAGTGTCGGCCGAACCTCACTCGCTGCGACGACTTCGCCCTCGGCATCCAGCGTGTCCGTCTCTTCGTTGAACTTGATCGTGAACTCATACGCCTTGGTCGCGTCGAGCATTCGGCCGGCGAGCTTGGTCGCTTCGCCGAGCGCGATCGGCAGAACTCCGCTTGCCAGCGGGTCGAGCGTTCCGCCGTGGCCGACCTTGGTCTTCGGCTCGCCGGCTTCGCGGAGGAGGCGCTTGACCGTGCTGACTGCCGTCGTTGAGCCGAGGCCGAGCGGCTTGTCGAGGACGATCCAGCCGTGGAGCATGGCTCAGCCGAGGCCGACCAGCCCCAGCAACGCGCGGGCTAGCCCGTCGGCGATCGGGGCGACGACGCGCCCGACCACGTCCGCGTTCGGCGACAGCATCGGGAGTACCAGCAGCAGCGCCACGAACACCAGCAGCGAGAAGCGGCCGATCTTGCGGAATTGCTCGGCAAGGGGCGGCGGCAGGAGGCCCTCGACGACGTGGCCGCCGTCGAACGGCGGGACCGGGAGCAGATTGAAAATGCCGAGGAAGATGTTGATGTAGATGAAGTTCAGGGCGTTGAGCGCGACAAACTTCGCGACGCCGTCTTCCGCTCCGCCCGATAGCGAGATCGTCGCCGCCAAGGTCAAGGCCCCGAAGGTGGCCAGCAGCAGGTTCATCCCCGGCCCGGCAAGCGCGACCAGGATCATGTCGCGCCGCGGGTTGTTGAGCCGGCGGTAGTCGACCGGCACCGGCTTGGCCCAGCCGAAGATCGCGCCGGCGTTGCTGACGGCGAGGACCAGCGGCAGGATGACCGTCCCGAACAGATCGACGTGGCGGATCGGATTGAAGCTCAGGCGGCCCCGCTCCGCCGCGGTCGGATCGCCGAGCCGCCGCGCGACGAGCCCGTGCGCGACTTCGTGGAAGACGATCGCGATGACCAGCGGCACGAGCCAGATGGCGATGCGGTAGACGATGTTGTTCTCGGTCATGGGGCTCCTATCGCCGGGCGAGGCCAAGGCTCAGCTGGCGCGCTTCGTCCTCGCGCAGCCGTTCGAAGAAATGCTTGCGGCAGAGCGCGACATAGCGGTCGTTGCCGCCGATCTCGGTCTGCGCTCCGGATGAGACGGCGCGGCCTTCGGCGTCGACGCGCAGGTTCATCGTAGCCTTGCGGCCGCACTCGCACACCGCCTTGAGCTCGATGAGCGTATCGGCCAGCGCGAGCAGGGCGGCTGAACCGGGGAACAGCTTTGCCTGGAAGTCGGTGCGAAGTCCGTAGCACAGGACCGGGATGCCGAGCCGGTCGCTAACCTCGCACAACTGCAGCACGTGGCGCTGGGTCAGGAACTGGGCCTCGTCGACCAGGATGCAGTCGAGCTTGCGCTTCTTAAGCTCGCCGGCGATCGCGCTGAACAGATCGACGTCCTCGTCGTAGAGGTGCGCGGGAGCCGACAAAGCAATGCGCGAGCCGATCGTCCCGGCGTCCAAGCGGTCGTCGAACGACGCAGTCCACAGCATCGTTTCCATGCCGCGCTCGCGATAGTTGAAATCAGCCTGGAGCAGTGTGGTCGATTTCCCGGCGTTCATCGCCGCATAGTAGAAATAGAGTTTGGCCACGGCTGTTGCTTAGACGGGCCATTCCTTCTTGAGAATGGCGAACAGCACGGTGTCGCGGACGTGGCCGGTCCAGGTGATTCGGTCGGCGCGCAGCACGCCTTCGCGGACGGCGCCGAGCTTTTTCATCGCCGCCTGGCTGCGGCCGTTGCGGCGGTCGACGCGGAACTCGACGCGGCGAATCCCGCACTCGAAGGCGCGCTCCAACATCATGTCCTTGACGCGGCGGTTGAAGCCGGTGCCGCGGAGGTGGGGGCGGTAGTAGGTGCCGCCGATCTCGAGCACCTGCCGTCCTTCGTCGATGCCGAGATAAGAGGACATTCCGGCAAGGTCGTCGTCGTCGAAGAGGACGAACGTGCGGTTGCGTCTGCTGCTGCCGTAATAGTCGATGCTGGCGTCGAACCCGTCCGGTCCGAAATTATTGGCGTAGATCGTCCAGATGTCGCGATCCTCGGCGCAGGCGGCCTTGAGCGCCGCGCGATGCCGCTCCTCGAACAGCTCGGCGCGACACCCGTCGCCGATCATCGGCTCGGCGAGCCGCGCCAGCTCAATCATTCGCGATCGAGGTCCTTTGCGACTTTGGCCGCGCGCAGCAACTTATCGATGTGGCTGCTTTCGTCGAAGCTTTCGTCGGCGACGAACTTCAGTTTAGCCGCATATTTCGTGCGCACTCGGCGCGCGACCTCTCGCTGGAGGAAGGCGGTGTTCTGGCGCAGCGCCTTCAGCACCGCCTCCTCGTCCTGACCGAGGAGTGGCTTCACGAACACCGTTGCGTGGCGCAGGTCGGGGGACATGCGCACTTCGGTGATGCTGACGAGGTGCGACTGGAGCACGTCGTCATGCACGTCGCGGCGCTGGAGCAATTCGCTCACCACGTGGCGCACCTGCTCGCCGACGCGGAGCAGCCGGACCGAGCGGCCCTCGGGGGTTTCGACGCGGCGCATCAGCCGTTGGCCATGTCGCCGCGCATGCAGCGGCAAGTGAAGGTGCCGCGGGCGACGAGGTCGCCGGCGGCGTCGAACAGCTCGGCTTCGGTCAGCGCGATCGTCTTGCCGAGATTGACGACGCGGCCCTTGCCGACGAAGCGGCCGGGCACGGCGGGCTTCACGAAGCTGATATTGAAGTCGATGGTTGGCGCGTACACCGCGCCGTGGGTCGAGCCGAACAAAGCGGGCCCCTGGGTGTCGTCGAGCATGGCGGCGAGGATTCCGCCCTGGATGCAGCCGGCCGGATTGAGGAAGCGCTCGTCGGCGGTGAATCCGATCTCGATCGTCCCGGCGTCAGCGTCGATTGCGCGCAGCTCCCACCCGAGCAGCTTCGCCGACGGCGGCGCTTCGAACGTGTCGAAGATCGACCGGGTGCGTGCAGCGTCCATCGCGTTGTCCCTAACCGCCATTGCGAGCGAGGCGAAGCGATCCAGTTGGATCGCCACGTTCCCCGGAACAAATCCGGGGTCCTCGCGATGACGACCTGCGCATTACAGCGTCCGCGCGCGCTCCTCGACCTCGAACACTTCGAGGCTGTCGCCCGGCTTGATGTCGTTGGTGTCGGCCAGCAGCACGCCGCATTCGAGACCCGACGTGACCTCCGCCACATCGTCCTTGAACCGCCGCAGCGACGAAATCGTCGTCTTCGACACGATGACGTCGTCGCGGGTGAGGCGGGCGTTGAGGCCCTTGCGGATGACTCCTTCGAGGACGAGCAGGCCGGCGGCCTTGTCCTTCTTGCCGGCGGGGAAGACTTCCTGGACCTTGGCGCGGCCGACGACCGTCTCGATGATTTCGGGCCCGAGCTCGCCCGCCATCGCGCCCTTCACCCAATCGGTCAGGTGGTAGATGACGTCATAATAGCGGAACTCGACCTTGTTGCGGTCGGCGACTTCACGCGCCTTGGCATTCGGCCGGACGTTGAAGCCGATGATCGGCGCCCCGCTGGCGCTGGCCAGGGTCACGTCGCTTTCGGTGATCGCGCCGACGCCCGAGTGAAGCACGCGGACCTTGATCTCGTCGGTCGACAGGCGGTTGAGCGCATGGACGATCGCCTCGACCGAACCCTGCACGTCGGCCTTGATGACCAGCGGCAGCTCCTTGGTGGTCGATGCATGGGACGCGAACATATTTTCGAGGCTGACCGGCGCCGAGGTCGTGCGCTTCTTGTCGAGCACGCTCTGGCGATAGGCCGCAACCTCGCGGGCGCGGGGCTCGTTCTCGACGACCGTGAACGGGTCGCCGGCGGACGGTACCGCGCCGAGGCCGAGCACTTCGACCGGCACCGACGGGCCAGCTTCCTTCACTTGGCGGCCGTGGTCGTCGATCATCGCGCGGACCTTGCCGCTCGACGGACCGGCGACGAACACGTCGCCGACGCGCAGCGTGCCGCGCTCGACCAGCACGGTAGCGAGCGGTCCGCGGCCCTTGTCCAGCTTGGCCTCGATCACCGTGCCTTCGGCGGGGCGGTCGGGGTTGGCCTTGATTTCGAGAATTTCGGCCTGGAGCTGGATCGCCTCGAGCAGCTTGTCGAGGTTGGTCTTGTTCTTGGCCGAGACCTCGACGTCCTGGACGTCGCCGCCCATGTCCTCGACGATCACTTCGTGCTGCAGCAGCTCCTCGCGGACCTTCTGAGGCTTGGCTTCGGGCTTATCGATCTTGTTAATCGCGACGATCATCGGCACGCCGGCCGCCTTGGTGTGATTAATCGCCTCGATCGTCTGGGGGCGGAGGCCGTCGTCGGCCGCGACCACGAGGACGACGATGTCGGTGACGTTGGCCCCGCGGGCGCGCATTTCGCTGAACGCCTCGTGGCCCGGAGTGTCGAGGAAGGTGATCTTCGACTTGTCGGGCAGCTGCACCTGATAGGCCCCGATGTGCTGGGTGATCCCCCCGGCCTCGCCGGCGACGACGTCCGCGCCGCGGATCGCGTCGAGCAGCGACGTCTTGCCGTGGTCGACGTGGCCCATGATGGTAACGACCGGCGGCCGCGCCTTCAGGCTCTCCGGCGCATCGACGTCTTCGGATGAATCGATGTCGACGTCGGCTTCGCTGACGCGCTTGATGCGGTGACCGAACTCGGTGACCAGCAGCTCAGCCGTGTCCTGGTCGATGGTTTGGGTGAGCGTCACCGGCATGCCCATCTTGAAGAGGGCCTTGACGAGGTCGGCGCCGCGCTCGGCCATGCGGTTGGCGAGATCCTGGACGGTGATGGCCTCGGGAACGACGACGTCGCGGACCTGCTTGGCCGACGGGCCGACTTCCTGATGGTGGCGCTTTTCCTTCTCGCGGGCGCGGCGCAGCGCGGCGAGCGAGCGGGCGCGGCTGTCGTCCTCGTCGCTGAGCGCGCGGGTGACGGTCAGCTTGCCGCGCTGGCGGTGGTCGTCGCGGCCGCGGCTCGGCCGGGCCGGCTCCGGCCGCTTGGGCGCCGGCGCATGGCCATGCCCGGGTCGGCGTTGGCCGCGATCCTCGACCTCCTCTTCTGCGGGGGGAGCAATTTCGGGCTGGGCCGGCGCCTCGGTGGCTCGGCGCGCCTCTTCCTCGGTCGCGATGCGAGCCTGCTCGATCGCGGCTTCCTCGGCCTTGCGGTTTTCTTCGGCGCGGCGGCGCTCTTCCTCGCTTGCTTCGACTTTGCTCCGGTCCTCGCGGCGGCGGGCCTCCTCGGCCATCGACAGGCGCGATTCTTCAGCCTCGCGCAGCAGCTTGGCCTGCATTTCCTTGCGGGCGGCAATTTCCTCGGCGGCAGAGGGCTTGCGCGGCTGCGGCGCAGCAACGGGCTTCGGCGCCGGCTTGGGGGCTTCGGCGACCGGCTCGGGCGCGGGCGCTGGCGGAGTCTCGCCCGGGCGGCCGAGGATTCGGCGCTTCTTGACCTCGACGACGACCGTGTTGGAGCGGCCGTGGCTGAAGCTCTGCTTGACCTTGCCGGTCTCGACCGTGCGCTTGAGGCCCAGCGGCGGCCGGGTTCCAAGCTTCGGTTTTTCGGTCTGGTCTGCCATTCTATCCCTTCATCAAATCGTCTTCAGCCGAGCCGGTCCCCAAGGCGGGTTCTCCACCTTCCAGACCTCGATCGGGGCCAGTGAAAGCCCGCCACCGGACAAGCGCGTGAGCAACACGCGAAGCGGCGGCGGGATCGGTCAGAGCGACATGTACCACATTCTCGCGCCCCACAGCCAATGACAAGATAGTGCGCGGCTCCGGGAATATCATCCCCTGAATCAGTTTCTGAGAGCCGCCTCCGCCGACGCGCCACGCTTGATCGAGCCGCCGGCGTCCGTCCTCGCCGGCATCTGCGGCGTGGATGAGCAGGCACACCTTGCCGGCGCGAGCGGCGGCTTCGATCTTCTCCGCGCCGTTGATCAGATTGCCGGCGCGCGCTTCCATGCCCAGCCGGTCGAGAGCGGCTTGGCGCAGCGCTTGTTCGGTGCGCTCGCCGAGGTCCGGGGGCACGGTCACGCCATTGCTCTTAAAAGCGCGCTGAAGGGCAGCCTTGAGCTTTCCCTTGGAGTTGGCGGTGTCGAGCTGGGCTCGGCCAACGCCGATCCAAGCGCCTCGGCCGGGCGCACGTGCCCTGACGTCGGGCGCCACCTCTCCGTCGGGCGACAAGGCAAGCCGGACCAGTTCCTCTCGGGGCGCTGTCCGCCGCGAAAGGACGCAGGTGCGCTCCGGAATGTGCGCTTCTAGAGCGTCATTCTGAGGATTCCGC
Organism: Sphingomicrobium sp.; assembly: GCA_045811385.1. Taxonomy (GTDB): domain Bacteria; phylum Pseudomonadota; class Alphaproteobacteria; order Sphingomonadales; family Sphingomonadaceae; genus Sphingomicrobium. Next base: position 7,696 of record JBJMUB010000037.1, read on the forward strand.
ATCGACGGCCTCCTCAGCTTGCGGCTCGTCCTCGAACCAATGAGCCCGGGCGGCCATGATGACCTCGTTGCCCTGCTC
>JBJMUB010000038.1:0-26340 GCA_045811385.1 Sphingomicrobium sp.
CCGCCCATGACCAGCAATCACACCCGGCTTCTCGCCCTGCTTTCGGCGATCGTCGTCGCGGCCGCGCTGCGCCTCGTGCCGCATCCGCCCAATTTCACCCCGATCGGAGCGATGGCCCTGTTCGGCGGCGCTTATTTCGGCCGGCAGGCGCTGGCCTTCGCGGCGCCGCTGGGGGCGATGCTGCTGAGCGATGCGATCCTCGGCTTTCACCCGTACATGTGGGCCACTTATCTCAGTGTGCTGCTGATCGTCCTGATCGGCTGGACGGTTGCTCGGCGGATCACTCCACTGCGGATCGGCGGGGGAGCAATCGCCGGCTCGGTTGTCTTCTTCCTGCTGACCAATTTCAGTGTCTGGCTCGGCAGCAGCGTATACCAGCAAACCGCGGCGGGCCTCGCCGCCTGCTACGTCGCGGCGATTCCGTTCTTCCAGAACACGCTTGCCGGCGACCTGTTCTACAGCGCGTTGCTGTTCGGCGGCTTCGCCCTGCTCGAGCGGATCGTTCCGCAGCTCCGCCCGCAGACCGCCTGAAGGGCGGTTCGGTTGCAACTTTCACGGCCCGCCTGTAAAGGGCCGCGCTCAAGCTTCGGCAGCTGGTCGGAAACCAGCAGCTAACCCGAGGAAAACGAACGATGAAGTCCGGTACCCACCCCGATTACCACATGATCACCGTCGAAATGACCGACGGGACCAAGTTCCAGACCCGCTCGACCTGGGGCAAGGAGGGGGACACGCTCCACCTCGACATCGATCCCAGCGTCCACCCGGCCTGGACCGGCGGCAACCAGAAGCTGCTCGACACTGGCGGCCAGGTGGCGCGCTTCAACAAGCGGTTCGGCGGCCTCAGCCTCGGCAAGAAGTGACGACCGAGGCGCCGGTCATCGAGACCGAGCGCTTACGCCTTCGTCCCTGGCACAAGGCCGATTTCCGGCCTTACCATGCGCTCCTCCAGCATCCTGACGTCTACCGCCACTTCGGCCCTCAGCCGATGGGCGAGGAGGAGTGTTGGCGCCGACTTGCGGCGGCGGTCGGGATGTGGCCGCTGGTCGGATTCGGCGGCTGGGCGGCAGAGCGCAAGTCCGACGACAAGCTGGTCGGAATGCTGAGCCTGTTCAACGCCTGGCGTGCGCTGGAGCCGGCCTTCGGCGAGGAACCCGAGATGGGCTGGATCTTCGCCCACGACGTCCACGGCCAGGGGCTCGCCGGCGAAGCGTGCCGCGCCGTCCTGCAATGGGCCGAAGCGAACCTCGATCCGACCCCGATCTGGGCGATCATCGCGCCGGCCAATGAGCCTTCGTTGAAGCTGGCCGCCAAGCTCGGCTTCGAGCGGGTCGGCGAGACCAGCTATCACGACGATCCCACGCTGGTCCTGAAACGCCCGGCGTGGCGCTAGCGCTACCAGCCGCCGCCGCCACCGCCGCCACCGCCGCCGCCCGAAAAGCCGCCTCCGCCCGAACCGCTGCTCGATCCCGGCGCCGTCGAGGCTGAGCTGATTGTGCTCGCCAGCGACGAGCCCATGCTGTTGGCGAAGCTGGTCGGATTGTTCCACGGACTGCCGCTTCCAGAATACCATAGGAAGCCCTGCTGTCCGCCCGGCGCAGCGGCGGCGGCAGCGAGCACGCCCTGGAAGCGGTCGGCCCAGCGGTTTTCGACTCCGAGCGCGATCGCAAACGGCAGATATTTCTCGAAAATCTCCGGCGTGTCGTCCGGGGCGGTCATCCGGTCGAGGCGCTCGCGCTCGGTGATCGACAGATATTGCTTGAAACCGGCAATCTGGTCGAGCACGGCGCGGCCTTCCCTGGTCGGCGCGGAAATCCACCAGAAGCAGGAAACCACCAGCGGTGCCGCGAGCGCCGGGATCAGCAATGGCAGCCCGAGACCGCTGTTCAGCGCTTCGGCGAAGAGCGGGAAGCCCAGCGACATCGCGACGGCGAAGGCAATCAGCGCAATCGCGCCCAACAGGCATTTGCCGACTGCCGAGGAGCCGTGAATGGCAAACGACAGCAAGGCGGCCGTCGCCATGGATCCGAGCACAACACCGATCTGCCAGATCGAGGCCTCGTCCGCCGCGGCCACGACCGCCGCCGCCGTAACCCATAAAGCGGCAACGAAAAAGACCGCGCCGGCGGCCGCCCAGCCATAGTTGCGCTTGAACATCTTGCCTTCATATTCGGTCTTCAGGACAGCAGTTAAACTGTTCTTCGCAGCTGCGAACTCCGTGTGGTTCTTTTGCTCCATCACGATCGATTCGCCCGGTCGCGCGAGCTCGCGCAGCGCCGCTTCCTCCTCCGCGGGAAGCGGGTCGGCGCTTTGCAGCCGATCGAGCCGGGTCTTGTCGCGGGAGAACCAGCCGCCCTCTTCCTCGACCATTCGGATATGGCCGCGGACGCCCATGTCGACGAGCGCCGCGGCAAACGTCCGGTTGTCGGCATTCAGCTTGGTCAGGTAGCGCATTGCGGCAGGGGTGAGTCCGTCCGGGGGCGAGAACAGCGGAACGACGGTGCCCGGCCGCGGATCGCGGCCGGCGCGCTGCCAGGCGTAGAAGAAATAGCCAAGCAGGGCGAGCAGCGCGGCTCCCCCGACCAGCGGCGGGCCATGGTCGGCGAGCCAATATCGGCTTGGGTCGGGCTGGATCACGACGCCCTTGGGAAAGGCGGCCGCGACGGTCAGGCCCTCCTCGGGTCCGAGCGGCGCGGTGGTCCGCCACACGATCTCGCCGGGCTTTTCCGAAACGACTTCGGCGTTCGACCCCTTCGCGCCGTACGCTCCGGTGTAGGCGGAGCGCTGGCCGAAGGCGATCGCGGCGGGCAGGCGGATTTTCACCTCGGCGACATCGATCGGAAACAGCCAGCCAGTGCCGGTCGCGCCCCAGTAGATTTCGTCAAAATCCTTGAAAAAGCCGATCTCGCGCGTCGCTCCGTAACGGATCACGTAGCGATGCTCGCCGACCGCGACGAGGCTATCGGGATCGCCGATCTTGATCCGGATGCCACCGCTGACCGGCTCGGTCGACGCCGGGACCGGTGCCCCGTCGAGGGTCGCGCCTTCGAACGTTAGCTGGATCCGAGTCTGGCCGCCGAACCGGTTGCGATAGCGGGTGGGGATATCGCGAAAGATGCCGTGGTTGATCCGGTCGTGCTCGGCGCGGACGTCAATCGCCTCGGTAACCTCGACCGACGAATCCTTCCGAACCTGAACATCGCTCCAGAAATGGAGGATTCGTTCCTCTGCCTGGGCCGCGGCCGGGGCGGCGAGCAGCACAAGCGCGGCAACCGCTCGCCACAGCATGCGCATGGGTCAGGCCGCCGGGCGGGCGAAGTCGATCTTCGGCGCGGTCTGGATGGTCTGGTCGGCGTCCTCGTAGAACGGCTCTTCGGTGAAGCCCATCGGCCGCGCGATCAGCACCGGCGGGAAGCTCTGGATCGTCGTGTTCAGGTCGCGGACGGTGGCATTGTAGTAGCGCCGGGCGCCCTGAAGCTCGCCCTCGATGTTGGCGAGCTGGTCCTGGAGCTGCAGGAAATTGGTGTTGGCCTTGAGCTCGGGATAGGCCTCGGCCACAGCGAACAGCCGGCCGAGCAGCCCGGTCATCTGAGCGTCGGCCTGGGCGGTCGCCTGGACGCTTCCGGCGGTCAGCGCGGCGGAGCGGTTGGCGCTGACCTGCTCGAACACCTCGCGCTCATGGGTCGCATAGCCCTTCACCGTCTCGACGATATTAGGAATGAGGTCGGCTCGGCGCCGCAGCTGAACGGTGATCCCGCTGAACCCTTCCCTGACCAGCGCGCGCAGCCGCACCAGCCGGTTGTACACGCCCATAACGTAGAGCAGCAGCAGTACGACGACTGCCAGAAAGACCCAGCCGAAAATGCCCATGTGAACGCCCCCAATTCCTTTCCCGGACGGGCAGCATAAGGCGGTTTACGGCCGTTCGCTAGAAGGCGCTGAGCCCGGTGATCGCGCGGCCTATAATTAGGGCGTGGACGTCGTGCGTGCCCTCATAGGTATTGACCGTCTCGAGGTTCGCCGCGTGGCGCATCACCTGGAATTCGGCGCTGATGCCGTTGCCGCCGTGCATGTCGCGCGCGGTGCGCGCGATGTCGAGCGCCTTGCCGCAATTGTTGCGCTTGATCAGGCTGATCGTCTCGGGGATCAACTCGCCCGCCTCGAGCCGGCGGCCGACGCGCAGCGACGCCTGCAATCCGAGGGTGATCTCGGTCGCCATATTGGCGAGCTTGAGCTGGACCAGCTGGTTGGACGCGAGGGGGCGACCGAACTGCTTGCGGTCGAGCGTGTATTGGCGGGCGGCGCCGTAGCAGGCCTCGGCGGCGCCCATCGAGCCCCAGCTGATTCCGTAGCGGGCGCGGTTGAGACAGCCGAACGGCCCCTTAAGGCCTTCGACGTTGGGCAGCAGCGCGTCCTCGCCGACCTCGACCTGGTCCATGACAATCTCGCCGGTGATCGAGGCTCGGAGCGACAGCTTCTCCTTGATCTTGGGTGCGCTCAGGCCCTTCGCGCCCTTGTCGAGCACGAAGCCGCGGATCTTGCCGTCATGCGCGTCGGACTTGGCCCAGACGACGAACACGTCGGCGATCGGCGAGTTGGTGATCCACATCTTGGTGCCGGTGAGGACGTAGCCGCTCTGAACCTTCTGGGCGCGGGTGCGCATGCTCCCCGGGTCCGAGCCGGCGTCGGGCTCGGTCAGGCCGAAGCAGCCGACCCACTCGCCGGTCGCCAGCCTGGGCAGGTATTTCTGACGCTGCTCCTCCGAGCCGTAGGCGTTGATCGGGTGCATCACCAGGCTCGACTGGACCGACATGGCCGAGCGGTAGCCGCTGTCGACGCGCTCGACCGCGCGGGCGATGAGGCCGTAGCTGACGTAACCGAGCTCGGCGCCGCCGTATTCGTGGGGGATCGTCGCACCGAGCAGGCCGAGCGCGCCCATCTCGCTCATGATCTCGCGATCGAAGCGCTCGTCGAGATAGGCCGAGGTGACGCGCGGCTGCAGCTTTTCCTGCGCATAGCCCTCGGCCGTGTCGCGGACGAGCCGCTCCTCGTCGGTCAGCTGATGATTGAGATCGAACGGATCCTGCCAGTCGAACGGCAGGATGGCTGGCTCGGCCACTGTCTGAAACCCCGCGATTGAGTGAAGTCGCCGCGCCTTAGCGGCCGAACCGCGATTTCGCCACCCCGCTACTTGGCCGCGCCGCTGCTGCCGAACGTCTGCTTCACCGTGATCCCAATCGTATAATGGCGGTCGCGCTCGCGGAACTCGTCGAGCGCCAGCTGCGGCTCGGCACGGTTGGGGAAGAACAGCAGCCGCCGGCGCTTGCCGAACGTGTGATCGGCATTGAGCGTCACCGACATCCTCGAGCTCGGGCGGTATTCGATGAACGCGTTCCACGCCGGGGCGCCGTTGAAGTTGGTATCGAACTCGTCGGTCCGGAAGAAGGTCGTCCGAGCGTTGTCGAAGACTTCGAAGCCGTAGGAGAAGGGGCCGGCGTCGCGGCGAACGGTCAGGTCCCACTGCCAGGTCGGGAAGAATCCGCTCCACTTGCGCTGGTCGCCGCTGATCGGATCCTCGACGCGGGTCCGCTGGATCGTGCCGGTGAGCTTGGCTCGCAGGCCCTTCCACACCATCCCGAGCGGGGCGTCGAGCGTCAGGCTGGCGAAGCTGCGCCGGCCGGTACCGAGGTTTCCGGGCGCATCGAAGCAGAAGTCGGGATCGCCGGGATGGTCAACCTCGTCACAGATGAGGACCCGGTCCTGGAGCATGCTGACCAAATCATGGCCGACGTCGAGCTTGAACAGGCCGTCGCCGAACAGCGAATGATCGACGGTCGCCCGGAATTCCCAGGTGCGCTGCGGCTGAAGGTCGGCATTGCCGGCGTTGATCCGGTTCGCCGACAGGTCGCCGAAGCTGATGAAATCGTAGAAGTCGAGCTGGGCGACCGCCCGGCGGACCGAGAATTGACTATGCCAGCCGCCGCCCGGCTTCCAGTCCAATGTCAGGTTCGGCTTGAAGAATTTGAGCTTGCGCCTGGCGCTGGCGTCGCCGCTGACCGTCAGGTCGGAATATTCGTAGCGAATCCCGCCGTCGACCCGCAGCGCCGGGCTGAGCGTTCGGCCGACATTGAGATAGACCTCGCCGCGCTTTTCCTCGACCTTGGCGTCGGCGATCGGAAGGTTCCGCTCGGTCCTGCTGCCGTCTTCGTTGACGTCGAGCAATTCGGTATGGTTGTCGAGCGTGTTGAGCGCGCCTTCGGCGCCGGCCTCGACCGAGAATTTGCCGAGGTTCGAGCGGGTCCACGACAGCCGCCCGATCGTCTCGTTGCGCTTGGCCTTCTGCGTCTGCTCGAAGCCGCCGTTCCGGATCGCGCCGTCGTCGAGCAGGCCGTCGCGCTGGATATACGCATCGAAATTGTCGCGCTTGCGGCGGGTCGCGAGGCCGACCAGCTTGATCGCCCCGCCGGCGAGCGGACGGGTGACGTCGCCGCCGAGCTCGAACACGCTGTTGTCATAGTCCTGGACGAGGTTGTCGTCGTGCTCGGGGCCGTCGAACGGAGTGACCCGGTTGCGCTGGAACAGGTCGAACTGGCCCGGCGACCAGCGCGCGTTGAGCCGGATCGCCTTGTCGGCCGCGCGCTCGAGCGCCCAGCTGGCCGACAGATAGGGATTGAAGTCGTGGTAGCTGTTGAACTTGCGGCGGAACTCGAGGAGCTGGCCGTCGTCGGCGACGCCAAGGCAATCCGGCTCACCGATCAGCGATGCGGCGCAATTGACGGTGTCCGTGCCTTCCTCGTGGTTGAGGAAATTGCCGAAGCCCGCGCTGAGGTTGATGCTCGACGCTCCGCGGCGGATCAGCGCCGAAGCCGAACCGTCGAACATGACCTTGCCGTCATAGAGGTGACGGGCCGTGCCGCTGACGTTGGCGTCGATCCCGCCCGCGGCCGAGAGGAAGATGTTGAGGACCTGGCTCTTGCCAGCGTAGTCGGAGCCGAACAGGTCGCCGGGGCCGACCTCAACCTTGGTCACGCGCTGGGCTGGGATCCGGGCGAGGGTAGTTTCAAGCGATTCCGCCTTGGAGCTCGGCCGCGCGCCGTTGATCACGACGTTCCCGGCGGCTCCGGCGAAGCCGCGGACGTCGACCCCGTTCTGCGCCGCCCCCAGGTCGAGCTGGAACCCCGGCACCCGCTGCGCGATGTCGAGCGCGGTCCGCGGCGCATACTGAGCGAAGAAGTCCCGGTCATAGACGGTGGTTCGGGTGTCCTGAGTCGCCGCCGGCTGCTGCTGGCCGACCGGCTCCTGACCCAATGCCGGCGCCGCGAACGCGACGGCCGAGGTTCCGACAGCAAGCAGCCAGGTTCGGCGCACCACGATTGTTCCCCTTGTTCGTTGCGGCGCGCCTAGTCGTGCTCTGGGCAACGTCGCGACGGCTCTTCGATCAATCGACAGACGGTTCGACCGGAGTCTCGCCGGGTTGCCACCAACGGCGGTCGGCTCAGCGCGGACGGCCGAACAGCTTAGCCTCGACCAAATCGTCGACCGACAGCCGGCTCTGGAAGCGGGCACCGGCCGAGCGGGCGAACTCGGGGGTGATGCCGAGCGCCTTGAACTGGACCAATGTGTCGACTGGAAGCCGCCCGAAACCGGCCCGATCGAAGCCGGCGACGAATTCGGGTGTGACGTTGAGCGCGCGCAGCTGGACGAGCTCGTCGGCCGGAATCGCGCCGTACCCCATGCGGGCGAAGCCGCCGATCCACTCGGGCGTGATGCCGAGCGCCTTGAACTCAATGAGCTTGTCAATCTTGTTGGGGCGATAGCCGGCGCGGGCCAGGTCGCCGATGTAGCGTCCGTCGACGCCGAGTGCGGTAAGGCCCATCAGGTCGTCGATTGTCGGGGTCGGGAAGCGGGCAGCGGCCAGCGCGTCAATCACCTCGCGGCGGGCGTTGATGGCCATCAGGCCGAATGCCTGCTCGCGGCTCGGCCGGCCGATGCCGCGGCTGGCGAGGAGCTGAGTGAAGCCGGCATCGGCGGTGAAGCGGCAGTTACCGTAGGCATGGCTGCCGCCGCCGTTGCCGGCGCAATCGAGCCGGCCGGCCTCGCGGACTATGGCAAAATGGACCGGCCTGGAGCCGCCGTTCCGAAACCCGGCGAGATCGAGTCCGAGGAGCTCCGAGGGCCGGAAGCCGGTCGACCAGCTGTTGGTGTCGCGGTCTCGCTGCTCGTCGCGAAAGCTGGCGTGGATCTTGGCGCCGTTGCCGGATTCGGGCCGAAGCTCGAATGCGACCCAGTCGGCCGGAACTGCGGCGATGCACGCCGACGACACGGTGAGGGTGGCGAACATCAACGCCAGCAGGAAGGCCACACAACGGTTCATGATCAGTCTCCTTGGGCAAAGCTCGCCCGTTCGCCCGGGCCAGGCGTTCAAAAATTGGAAGGTTCAGGAAATCAGCCGTTGACGATGGTTCAGCGTCAGCCGTCGGGGTCGGAATTCACCCTGACGTCGTTGGGCTTGACCCCCATGGTCCACATCTCGACCACCCGGTCGGCATCGCTGACGTCGATCCCCGCGCGGCGCATAGTCTGGACGTAGCCGACCGGAACCCCGACCGCGCGGAGCTGGATGTAATCGTCCATGTCCGGTCGGATTCCGGCTGCGGCGAGGCCGCGAGCATAGTCGCCGCCGAGGCCGACTGCCCGGGCCGAGGTCAAATCGTCGATCGTCAGGTGGCGAAAGCCGACCGATGCGATCGACCGAGTCCATTCGGGCGTTGCGCCGACCGCGTGCAGGCCGACGAAATCCGACGGGTCGTTCGACCGGAGGCTCGGCGCGGCGGAGCGCATCGCCTGGACATATTGGGCCGTCACTCCGCTCGCCTTGAGCTCGATGATCTTGTCGACGATGTCGCGGTCGGGGCGTCCGCGCACCGCCGGACCGGCATGAGCGCGAGCGACGGCCCGGGCCTCGGCCGCAGCCTCGCGGGCCTCGGCCAGCGCCTCGTTGCGCGCCTCGGTAGCGTCGGCGACCGCCTCGGCCACGTCGGCGGCGCGTTCGATCCGCGCTTCTTCGGCTTCGGACATCGGCTGGACCGCACTGACCGCAGTCGACACGCCATGAGCGATGATCGTCGGCAAATCGGCGGGAGCCTCGGCGGGCTGGTAGTAAGGCGCGACCGCCGGCTCGGAGGCGATCTTCGTCTTCGAGGCCGCCTTGGGCGCTCCGGCGGGTGTCAGGGTCAGCGCCGCCAGCGGCGCGGCGACCAGGACGGCGCCGACGAACACGCCCGCGGCGAAGCTGCGCGCAACCGGACCGCGAACGGACTTGCCGTCGAGCACCCGCGCGACGCGGCGGGCGAGCGAGCTCTTCGACGGAGCGACTCCGTGCGCCCCGAGCAGCAGCCCCGGGCATTCATGGCGCGCGACCCCGACCAGCAGCTCGGCGTAATCGGTGTCGGCGATGTCGGCGGCGAGCACGGCGTCGTCGGCCGCTTCCTCGCGCAGCTGGTGGGCTTCGCGGGCCAGCATCCACACCAAGGGGTTGAACCAGAACAACGCGGTCGCGACTCGGGCCAGCAGCAGCTTGATCCAGTCCATCCGGGCGACGTGCGCCAGCTCATGGGCGATGATCGCCTCGGCTTCGCCGGCCGCCTCGACCGCGCGGCTGTTGAGCAGGATCACCGGGCGCATCAGCCCCCAGCTGATCGGCGAGGCGAGGTCGTCGCTGGTGAGCAGGGCGGTGCCGTGCTTGAAGCCCATCCGCCGCTGGGCGCGGGCCAGCGCGCTCAGCCAATGGCCGTCGACCAGCACGTCGGCGCGGGCGCGGAGCGCAATCAGCCGGGCAATCGCGAGGACGGTGATGAGCAGGAGGATGGCCGCAGGGACCGCGTAGAGCGCGGTGGTGACCGCGAGCGTGCTCAGCGTCGGCCGCACCGGCTTGACCTTGGCGACGGCCTCCTGGGCGGCCGGGGCGATCGGGTCGCCCGCCGTCGCGGGAACTGGAGCGACGTTCGCCGGCGCCTCGATCGTCGGAGCAGTGCCGAACAGCGCGGGCGTGGCGACGTTCCAGCTCGGCAGGACCAGCGGCGCCAGCGCCATGATGACCAAGGCGAGCAGCCCGATATGCGCGACCCACGAGCGCTCGGCCGCCGAGCGGTTCCTGAGCAGCTGGAGCAGGCCGAACGTCAGGCCGGCGATCAGCACCGACTTCAGCGCAATCCCGATCAGGACATGCATTACTGGTCCCCTTTGGCCTGGCGGGCGCGGGCGATCATCGCCTCGAGCGCGTCGAGCTCGGTCTTGTCGATCCCGTCGGACATGCCGAGCAGGGCCGAAGCGGCGCTTGCCGGCGAGCCGTTGAAGAAGGTCTTCACGATGTCCGTCAGCGCCGACTTCTTGGCCGCGGTCTCGGACACCGACGGGCTGTAGAGATAGCCGCGCTCCGATTCGCTGCGCTGGACGAAACCCTTGTCCTCGAGTCGCTTGAGCATCGCCCGAACTGCCGATCCGCTAAGCTGGTCGGGGAGGGCGTCGCAGATGTCGGAGACGGCGAGGGCGCCGCGCTCGTAGAGAATATCGACGATCTGGCGTTCGCGGGGCGGGAGCTTGCTGAGCATTCTCGGTCCTCTGGCGGCGGGACTCGCCGCGCTACATTTGTAGTGTGTGCTACATTTGTAGCGTCGATGCAAGTGGAATTTCGACGAATGGCGGAGAGGGTGGGATTCGAACCCACGGTGGGCGTGAACCCACGGCGGTTTTCAAGACCGCTGCCTTAAACCACTCGGCCACCTCTCCTTAATCGCGAGCCGCATATCATCCGCCGCGCCGGGCTGTGCAAGGCGCGCGATGAACCAAGCTGGCCGGATGAGGGTTATCCAGCATAGCCTCGGCAGTAATGAGGAGCGTGGAGTTGCGGATGTTCGGGGGAATGGCGCTGCTGGCGGTGTCGGCGATGGCGATTGCGATGCCCTCGGCGCAAGTGCAGCCGCCGGCCGTCGCGAAAGCCGCTGCACCGCGGCCGGTCCAGGTCGCCCAAACGTACGCCTATCCGCAGCCGACTTACGCCACTCCGCTTGTCAGCCCGTGGCAGGCGCACAAGCAGCGGCTCGCGGCACTCGCTAGGGCGCAGGGCGTGCGCGAATCGACCATCCAGGCGGTGATCCCGGCGCTTCAGGTCAACCAGCGCGTGATGGAGCTCGACCGGGCGCAGCGGCCCACGGCGAGCAGCAACTACGTCCAGAATTACCGGTCCTACCTCGACCGCCACATCACCAGCTCGCTGATCAACCGCGGCCAGTCGCGCTACTCGGCGCATTGGTCGAACCTGTCGCGAATCCAGTCGCGCACGGGAGTCGACCCGTCCGTCATCATGGCGATTTACGGCAAGGAGACGAGCTACGGCTCGGTCACCGGCGGGTTCGACCTGCTCGAAGCGCTCGCGACTTTGGCCTACGAAGGACGGCGCCGCTCGATGTTCGAGCAGGAGTTCGTATCGGCGCTGAAGCTGATGGACCAGGGCGTCCAGCGCTGGCAGCTGCGCGGCAGCTACGCCGGGGCGACCGGCTATCCGCAGTTCATGCCGTCGGTCGCTCTGCGCCTGCGCGCCGACGGCAACGGCGACGGCTATGCCGACATCTGGCGCAACGAGGACGACGCCTTCGCTTCGATCGCCAATTACCTCCGCGACGCCGGGTGGAAGCGCAACGTGCCGTGGGGCGTGCCGGTCCGGATTCCGCCCAACCTCAACCGCGCCGCAATCCAGTCGCGGCTCACCCCGCCGCGCTGCCCCGCAGTCTATCGCCGTCACAGCCGCTGGCTGACCGTCGCCGAATGGCGCGCACTCGGCGTCTATCCCGGCGGCCGGGGGCTGCCCGACACCGAGCTGGCGGCGCTGATGGAGACGCCCGGCGCCTATGCCGACGGCTATCTGCTGACCACCAACTATCGCGCGATCCTCGATTACAATTGTTCGAACTTTTACGCTTTGGGCGTCGGGCTGCTGGCGAATGCGATAGCGCAGCGATAGAGGAGGGGATCGTCCACCTCAAACCGGGGAATTCGCTCCTTGTCGCGCCCAGTCCTGCTTGCCGCCGCCGCTTCGCTCCTGTTCGCCGCCAGCGCCCCTGCCGCGGCGCCGACCTTCGAAACCCCCGCCAAGGTCGCTTACCTGCTCGACGTGTCGTCGGGCGCGGTGCTCTACGCCAAGAACCCCGACGTGCGCATGCCGCCGGCGTCGATGGCCAAGATGATGACCGTCGAGGTCGCGTTCGAGCTGATCGACAGCAACAAGCTGGCGCTCAGCAAGATGTGCACCGTGCGGCCCGAGACGTGGCAGAAGTGGCATGGACCGCAGGCCGGCTCGACCATGTTCCTGTCGGCCAATGAGCAGGTCAGCGTCGAGAACCTGCTGCACGGAATCGTCACTTTGTCGGGTAACGACGCGTCCGTGGTGCTTGCCGAGTGCATTGCCGGGACCGAGCAGGCCTTCGCCGGGCAGATGAACGATTTCGCCAGGAAGATCGGGCTCACCAACAGCCACTTCGGCAATTCGAACGGCTGGCCCGACGAAGGCGTCACCTACGTCACCGCGCGCGACCTCGCGACCCTGGCCCGCTCGGAGATCGAGAACCATTACGCGCTCTACAAGAAGTTCTATTCGCAGCCGAGCTTCACCTGGGGCAAGACCATGGGCTCGGGCGAGAACATCACCCAGGGCAACCGCAACCCGATCCTCGGCAAGGTCCCCGGCGCGGACGGCTTGAAGACCGGCCATACCGACGAGGCCGGCTACGGCTTTACCGGCTCGGCCGAGCAGAAGGGGCGCCGCCTGATCGAGGTCGTCGCCGGGCTGCCAAGCTGGAATGCGCGGGTCCAGGAATCGACCCGGCTGATTCAGTGGGGCTTCAACGCCTGGACCGCCAAGCCGCTGTTCCGCAAGGACGCGCAGGTCGGCACGGCGCGCGTCCAGATGGGCAGCAGCAGCGAGGTCCGCCTGGTCGCTCCGCGCGACCTCGCGGTGACCGTCCCCGCCGGGCTCGGCGGCGGCGCGACCGGCATCAAGATCCGCTACCAGGGGCCGGTCGCGGCGCCGATCAGGAAGGGCGACCATATCGCCGATCTCGTGATCACCACGGCCGATACGCCGCCGCAGGTCGTGCCGCTCGTCGCCGGCGATGACGTCGGCGAGGCCGGCTTCTTCGGTCGCATCTGGCTCGGCCTCAAGTCGCTGTTCGGGATGGCGTGACCGGCCAAAGCGATGGGGCGCGGCAGGTTCATCAGCCTCGAGGGCGGGGAAGGGGTCGGCAAATCGACGCAGGTCAGGGCCCTCGCCGCCGCACTGCGCCAACGTGGGCTGGACGTCGTCGAAACCCGCGAACCGGGCGGCAGCGAAGGCGCCGAAAAGATCCGCGAGCTTCTGCTGACCGGTGACGAGGGTCGCTGGGGACCGCAGGCCGAAGCCTTGCTGTTCGCCGCGGCGCGCGCGGACCATGCCGCCAAGACCATCCGCCCGGCGCTGGAAGCCGGCAAATGGGTCCTGTCCGACCGCTTCATCGACAGCTCGCTCGCTTATCAGGGCGGCGCCGGCGGCCTCGGGGTCGAGACGGTGCGTGAGATCAACGCGTTCGGCATCGGCGAGACCTTTCCCGACCGGACTTTGGTCCTGACGCTCAGCGAAGGCGCCGAGCGCGCCCGCGCTCGCGATACCGCGGGCAGCGACCGAATCGGCGGGCGAGGGACCGACTACCACCACAAGGTCGCGCTCGCGTTCCGGCTCGTTGCCGCTGAAGAGCCGGACCGGGTTCGGCTGATTGATGCATCGGGCGATCCTGACGCCGTGACCGAGCGCCTGCTCGGCGCGATTGCGGACTTGTTGCCATGATCGTCGGGCAGGACAAGGCCGTTGCCGCGTTCACGGAAGCCTGGGCAACCCGCAAGCTGCACCATGCCTGGCTGCTGGCCGGGCCGCGCGGCGTCGGGAAGGCCAGCTTCGCTCATGCCGCGGCTCGCCGCGTGCTCGCCGACGCCGCCGGGCCGCCACCGGCCTTGCCCGGCCTCGAAACCGACGACCAGCATCCGATGGTCAGGCTGGTCGAAGCCGGAAGCCACCCCGACATGCGCAGGCTCGAACGGCTCGAGAACGAACGCACCGGCAACCTCGCGCGCAACATCAGCGTCGACCAGGTGCGCTCGCTGAGCGAGCTGTTCGGCCTCAGCCCGGCAATGTCCGACTGGCGCGTGGTGATCATCGATTCGGTCGACGAGCTGGAGCCAGCGGGCGCCAACGCGCTTCTCAAGGTGCTCGAGGAACCGCCGCCGAACAGCATCTTCTTCCTCGTCAGCCACGCTCCCGGGCGGCTGCTCCCGACCATTAGGTCGCGCTGTAGAAGGCTGGATTTTCAAGCGCTTGGTGATGACGCCATGACGTCAATCCTAGAGCTTAAGGCGCCGGAGGCGAGCGCGGCCGAGCGCTCCAGGATCGTCGCCATATCGTTCGGATCGGCCGCCCGGGCGCTCGCCTTTGCCGAGCTCGGGCTGGCGAAACTGGAGGATTCGGCCCGCGCAATCCTGCGCCAGGGCGACCCCACCAACGCCCGCCGTTCGGACCTTGCCGCGGAGCTCGGCAAGCGCGGCGCCGGCGACCGCTACGCGGCCTTCCTCGGCCTCGCCCCGTCGCTCATCGCGCGCGAGGCACGGCGGCTCGACGGACCGCGCCGCGAGCGCGCGCTGGACGCTTATGCCAAGGCGCGGGAGCTGGCGGCGATCGCTCCGCGGCTGTCGCTCGATCCGGCGGCGACGGTGTTCCAGATCGGCGGAATCCTCGCCTCGGTGGCCGATCAGCCGGTTCCTTGAAGCCCTACGCCGCCACCGCTAGGTGCGGGAGCGAATGTCCGACCCTTTCTACATCACCACCGCGATCAGCTATCCCAACGGGCCGCCGCACATCGGCCACGCTTATGAGGCGATCGCCGCCGACGTGATCGCCCGCTTCCGGCGCGCCCAAGGCCGCGACGTCCGCTTCCAGACGGGGACCGACGAGCACGGGCTGAAAATGGCTCAGGCGGCGCGCTCGGAAGGTGTCGAGCCGCGCGCATTTGCTGACAAAATGTCGCTTCTTTTTCAAGAGATGTGCGACCTTCTTAACGTGTCGTACGATCGCTTCATCCGGACCTCGCAACCCGATCATTACCGCGCCAGTCAGGCGATCTGGTCGGCGATGGCCGAGCGGGGCGATCTCTACCTCGACCGCTATGAGGGTTGGTACTCGGTCCGCGACGAAGCTTATTACGACGATGACGAGCTGGTCGCAGGCGAGGGCGGCGAGAAACTGTCGCCCCACGGCACGCCGGTCGAATGGACGGTCGAGGAGAGCTGGTTCTTCCGGCTCTCCAGATACCAGCAGCCGTTGCTCGACCATTACGCCGCTTATCCCGATTTCATCCGCCCGGACAGCCGCCGCAACGAGGTCGTCCGCTTCGTCGAGGGCGGGCTTAAGGACCTCAGCATCTCGCGCACCAGCTTCGATTGGGGCGTTCCGGTCCCGGACAGTCCGCACCACGTAATGTACGTGTGGCTCGACGCGCTGACCAATTACATCACCGGGCTCGGCTACCCCGACGAGACCGAGCTGTGGGAACGCTACTGGCCGGCCGACATCCACCTGATCGGCAAGGACGTGGTGCGCTTCCACGCCGTCTACTGGCCAGCCTTCCTGATGAGCGCCGGGATCGCGCTTCCGAAGCAGGTCTACGGTCACGGCTTCCTCTTGAGCCGCGGCGAGAAGATGTCGAAGAGCGTCGGCAACGTCGTCGATCCGATGGTGCTGGCCGACCGGTTCGGGGTCGATGCCCTGCGCTATTTCCTGCTGCGCGAAGTGTCGTTCGGCCAGGACGGAAGCTACAGCGCCGAAGCGATCGTTGCGCGCGCCAATGCCGAGCTGGCCAACAGCTTCGGCAATCTAGCGCAACGCACTTTATCGATGATTTTCAAGAATCTCGACGGCCTTCTTCCGGCCCCCGGCGAGACCGGTGAAGACAGGGCGCTGCTTGACCAGGTCGAACAGGCGTGTGCCCAGTTGGCGCGCGATTTCGAGCGCCTTGCCTTCTCGAATGGCCTCGACGCGTGGATGCAGGCAGTGTTCGCATGCAATGCCTACGTCGATTCCATGGCGCCGTGGGCGCTGCGAAAGACCGACCCTGACCGAATGGCGGCGGTGCTCGGCACGCTCGTGGTCGCGATTCGCAAGCTCGCGGTCGCGGTGCAGCCGGTCATTCCGGCCTCGGCCGAGCGGCTGATCGCATTAATCGATTCCGGCGCGGGCGGGACGCCGATCGCGCAGCCGACGCCGCTCTTCCCCAAGCTCGAGCTCGAAGAAGCGGAAGTGGCCGCGACATGAGGCTGATCGACAGCCATTGCCACCTCAATTACGAAGGCCTGATCGAGCGCCAGGATGAAGTGCTCGGCAATGCCCGGGACCGCGGCGTGCAGGGCTTTCTCAACATCTCGACCCGGCAGAGCGAGTGGGACGACGTCATAGGCGTTGCGGAGCGCAACGGCGACGTCTGGGCCACGGTGGGGGTCCACCCGCATGAGGCCGACGCCCATCCCGACCTCGGCGCGAAGGCCTTGAGCGCCGCCGCATCACATTCCCGTGTGATCGCGATCGGCGAGTGCGGGCTCGATTATTATTACGACAAGTCCGACCGCGTTGCGCAGCGCGAACGTTTCCAGGCGCATATCGATGCCGCGCGCGAGGCTGGGCTGCCGCTCGTCGTCCACACGCGCGAGGCGGAGGCGGACACCGCGGAGATGCTCGAGGCGGCGGTGAGGGAAGGGGGCGTCACCGGAGTGCTCCATTGTTTCACCGGCTCGGCCGAGCTGGCGCGCAAGGGCCTCGACCTCGGTTTCTACGTCTCGCTGTCGGGAATCGTGACGTTCAAGAACGCAGCCGACCTCCAGGCCACCGCCAAATGGCTCCCGGCCGACCAGATGTTGGTCGAAACCGATGCGCCCTTCCTCGCTCCGGTCCCGCACCGCGGCCGGAAATGCGAGCCGGCCTTCGTCGCCGACACCGCCGCCTTCGTCGCCGCGCTGAGGGGCGAGGAGCCCGACGCGTTGGGCGAGGCGACCACGGCCAACTTCTTCAGACTGTTCAAGAAAGCCCAAGGGCAATAATTTGAAAGTCCGGATCCTCGGGTGCGGGACGTCGACCGGAGTCCCGAAGATCGGCAACCAGTGGGGCCAATGCGACCCCAATGAGCCGCGCAACAGCCGCCTGCGGACCTCGATCCTGGTCGAGAGCGGCGGCTCCAACCTCCTCGTCGACTGCGGTCCCGACCTCCGCCAGCAGCTGCTTTCAGCCCAAGTCGGGCAGATCGACGCGGTGATCGTCACCCACGACCATGGCGACCATGTCCACGGCATCGACGAGCTGCGCCCGCTGGCGCAGGCGCTTGAGGGCCCGATCCCGCTGTACGGCTCGGAAGACACGCTCGCGAGCCTTCGGCACCGCTTCGCTTACGCGTTCGAGCAGAGCGAATTCTATCGGCCGATCGTCGATGGGCGATCGATTGCCGGCGGCGAGCGGTTCGGAGACGCCGCAATGCGCTGCGTCAGCCAGCCGCATGGAACGGCAACCTCGCTCGGCCTGCGCTTCGACGAAGAGAGGCGCTCGGTGGCTTATGCGATCGATTTCAGTGGCCTGACCAGCGACATGGCAGCGCTCTATGAAGGCGCGGACGTGTGGATCGCCGATTGCCTGACGCGCAGCCCGCACCCGACCCACATGCACCTCGACGGCGTTCTCGGCCATGCCCGGAACCTTCGCGTCGGCCAGCTCTATCTGGTGCACATGGGGAACGGTCTCGACTATCGGACGCTGGTCGCGGAGCTTCCCGACTGGGCGGCGCCGGCGCATGACGGACTCGAGATCCTTCTATGATGACCAACGACCTGATGCTCGGCGGGGTCTATATCCTGATGGCGGTGATGCTCGTTCTCGGCACCCTGATGTCGCGCCGCGAACCGATCGCCAAGCTTCTGACCATGGCGATGGCCTGGATCGCGATCTTCGCTGCCGGCTTCATCCTGTTCACATTCCGCGACAATTTCGGCTGGGTCGCGCAGCGGCTAAAGGCCGAAGCGGTCGGCACGCCAGTGGTCGAGGGGCGGGAGACGCGCATTCCGATGGCCATCGACGGTCATTTCTGGGTCGACGGACGGGTCAATGGCGTTGCCGTCAAGTTCCTGGTCGACAGCGGCGCGACCATGACGACGATCGACCGCGAGACCGCGATCCGGGCCGGAATCAGCGTTTCGCCGCGGCCGGACCAGTTCGTTCGCACCGGCAACGGCATCATTCGCGTCTCCAGCGGCCGGGCGCGGAAGCTCGAAGTCGGCGGGATTCAGCGCCGCGACGTCGGCATGCAGGTCGCCGACAACGACAACCTCAACGTGCTCGGGATGAATTTCCTGTCGTCGCTCAGCCGCTGGGGCGTCGAGGGGAGATGGCTGGTGCTGGTCCCCTGACCTCCGTGGATATTTACATAATGCATATTATCATACTTCGAGATAATGACGAACGAGGCGGCCTCGGGGCCCTCTCCGAGGCGGACGATGGCCGCTGAGGCTGCCCTCGAACGCCTCGTCGCGATTATGCGCCGGCTGCGCGACCCGAAGACCGGCTGCGAATGGGACAGCGTCCAGGATTTCGACACAATCGCGCCCTACACGATCGAGGAAGCCTATGAGGTCGCCGACGCGATCGCCCGCAAGGACATGGACTCGCTCGCCGACGAACTCGGCGATCTTCAGCTCCAGGTCGTGTTCCATGCCCAGATGGCCGAGGAAGCCGGCCACTTCACGCTCGGCGACGTGATTCGGCGGATCTGCGACAAGATGGAGCGCCGACATCCGCACATCTTCGGCGATGCAAGCGACGGCGGCCATCACCTATGGGAAATCATCAAGGCCGAGGAGCGCGCCGCCAGCCCCGACAAGAGCGCGCTCGCCGGAGTCGCCCTGGCGCTGCCGGCACTCGAGCGCGCCGCCAAGCTGCAGCGCCGCGCCGCCCGCACCGGCTTCGACTGGCCCGACGTTTCCGGGCCGCGCGCGAAGATCGACGAGGAGCTGGCCGAGCTCGACGCCGAAACCGACCACGACCGCAAGCTCGACGAGCTCGGCGACTTGCTGTTCGCCGTCGTCAACCTCGCACGCCATCTCAACGTCGAACCGGAAGCCGCGCTTCGCGAAGCAAATCGTAAGTTCGAGCATCGGTTCAGGGCGATCGAGCAGACGCCCGGCTTTGCCGACCTGTCGCTCGAGGAAAAAGAGGCTTTGTGGGTCGCGGCGAAGACCGCTCAGGCCGTCTCGAGCGCCTGAAACCGCGCCCAATTCTCGGGCGACAGCCGCACCGAAAGCTTCACCACGTCGCGATCGAACTGCTGGTCGAGCACTTCGCCCCGCGCGTGCAGCCAGGCGATCTTGTCGCCCTGCGCGGCTGCCAGCCGTATCTCGTGCACCTGCTCGCCGCGACGCAGCGCTACGGCCATGCGCTCGCGCAGCAGATCCAGCCCTTCGCCTTTCAGCGCCGAAATCGGCACGGCGTCGTCGCGCCGCTTGGCCTCCTCTAGCAGCCGCGACCGCTCGTCGCCTGACAACAGGTCGACCTTGTTCCACGCCTCGAGCCGCCGCGGGGCGCCCTCCTCCGCCAGGCCGAGCGATCCGAGCACGTCGTCGACGTCCTCGCGCTGTGCCTCGCGATCGGGATGCGCCATGTCGCGCACGTGGACCAGCAGGTCCGCCGACGCGACCTCCTCGAGTGTCGCCCGGAACGCCGCGATCAGCTCGGTCGGAAGGTCGGAGACGAAACCGACCGTGTCCGACAGGATGACCTTGTCGAACCCAGGCACCTTGATGTCGCGCATGGTTGGATCGAGAGTCGCGAACAGCAGGTTTTCAGCGAACACGGCTTCGCCCGTCAGGCGGTTGAAAAGCGTCGATTTTCCGGCGTTGGTGTAACCGACCAAGGCGATCACCGGCCACGGCGCGCGCTGACGCCGGCCGCGGTGCAGCGTTCGAGTCCGCTTCACCTGCTCGAGCTCGCGGCGGATCTTGGCCATGCGCTCGCGGATCAGCCGGCGGTCGGCCTCGATCTGGGTCTCCCCGGGGCCGCCGAGGAAGCCGAAGCCGCCGCGCTGGCGTTCGAGGTGGGTCCAGCTGCGGACCAGCCGCCCCGCCTGATATTCGAGATGCGCCAGCTCGACCTGCAGCTGGCCTTCCGCGGTCGCAGCGCGCTCGCCGAAGATCTCGAGGATCAGCCCGGTCCGGTCGATAACCTTGGTTCCGACCTCGTCCTCGAGATTTTTCTGCTGGATCGGCGCCAACGGCGCATCGACGATGAGCAACCCGGCCGATTCGCCCCGTGCGAGCTCGGCGATCTCCTCGACCTGGCCCTTGCCGAGCAGGGTCGCCGGTCGCACCGAGCGGACCCGGAACGGCCTGGCGGCGACGACGTCGATGCCGATCGCTTCTGCCAGCCCTTCGGCCTCCTGCACCCGAGCGTCGGCCGAGCGCCGAGCGCCTTCGCGCGGGAGCTCGGGCACGACGATGACCGCCCGCTCGCCCCGCGCCACCTCGATCGCGCCATTGCCGTCGAAATTATTCAGGATCGCTCTCCGCCTCGGCCGCGGCCTCCGGCCCGAGATTGAGCGCGTGCGCCGGCTGCAGCGTCGAGATGGCGTGCTTGTAGACCAATTGGATTTGGCCGCCACGTTCCAGCACCAGCGAGAATTGGTCGAAGCCGGTCACAACGCCCTGGAGCATGACCCCGTTGACGAGGAACAGCGTCATCCGCTCGCCATCGCGCGCAGCGGCGGTCAGGAACAGGTCCTGGAGCTGGGCCTTGGCACCATGGGCCCCGTTCGAGGTCGCGAGGAAGTCGGGCGGCGGTTCGCCGGGCATGATCGTCGAGATCGAATGTTTGTAGACCAGCTGCGACGCGCCTTCGCGGCGGAGCAGCAGCGAGAATGTATCGAACCAGGTCACCACCCCCTGGAGCTTGACCCCTTTGACCAGGAAGATCGTGACCGGCTGCTTGGTGCGGCGGATGCTGTTGAGGAAATGATCCTGGAGGCTGAGCGACCTTGG
Source organism: Sphingomicrobium sp. (assembly GCA_045811385.1). Lineage (GTDB taxonomy): Bacteria > Pseudomonadota > Alphaproteobacteria > Sphingomonadales > Sphingomonadaceae > Sphingomicrobium. The sequence goes on from JBJMUB010000038.1 coordinate 21,139, forward strand.
CGACACGAGGACCTCTTTTGTTCTTCCTACTCGTCCCCCTCCCTCTTCTCCCCGATGCCCAGAGCCTTGAGCTTCCGGTGCAGCGCCGAGCGTTCCATGCCGATGAACGACGCGGTGCGCGAGATGTTGCCGGAAAATCTGCGGATCTGGATCTTGAGATATTCCCGTTCGAACGATTCGCGGGCCTCGCGCAGCGGGCTGCCCATGATCGCGACGGCCGCGGCCGGCCCGCCCATTGCCGTCTGATTCTCGAGGATTTCGGGCGGCAGCAGGTCGACGTCGATGCACGCCACCCGGTCGCCGGGCGCGAGGATGATGGTCCGTTCGATGATGTTGCGCAGCTGGCGGACATTCCCCGGCCAGTCGTGCGCCTGGAGCGCGGCCATCGCTTCCTCGGAGATCGAGGGAGTGGCCATGTATCGCTCCGCGGCGAAGCGGGCGAGGAAGTAAGCGACCATCTCCGGAATGTCCTCGCGCCGCTCGCGCAGCGGCGGGATTCGGACCGGAACCACGTTGAGGCGGTAGAACAGATCCTCGCGGAAGCGGCCGGCGGCGATCTCGTCCGACAGGTTGCGCGATGTCGCCGACAGCACCCGCACGTCGACCTTCACCGGGCGCTGTCCGCCGATCCGATGATAGCTCTGGTCGGTCAGCACCCGCAGGATCTTGCCCTGGGTGGTCACCGGCATGTCGGCGATCTCGTCGAGGAACAGGGTGCCGCCATGGGCGTGCTCGAGCAGGCCTGAGCGGACGACACCGTCGGCCTCGCTGCCGAACAATTCCTCCTCGACCCGCTCGGGGCTCATCATCGCCGCCGGCAGAACCACGAACGGCGCTTTGGCGCGCGGGCTCCAATTGTGGATCATCCGCGCCGCAATTTCCTTGCCGACCCCGGCGGGACCGGTGATCAGCACCCGGCTTCCGGTCGGAGCGACGCGTTTCAGGGTCGCGCGTACCGTGTTGATCGCGACCGACGTGCCGTGCAGCTGCTCCTCATGGCCGACCTGGCGGCGCAGGCTTTCGTTCTCGCGGCGCAGCCGCTCGGTGTCGGTGGCGCGGTCGACGAGATAGAGCAGCCGCTCGGCCTCGAACGGCTTCTCGATGAAGTCGATCGCCCCTTCCCTGACGGCGGCGACAGCCGTGTCGAGATTGCCGTGACCCGAGATCATCAGCACCGGGACGGTCGGGTCGCGGCGCTTGATCTCCTGCAGCAGCTGCAGCCCGTCGAGCCGCGAGCCCTGGAGCCACACGTCGAGCAGCACCATCGACGGCCGCCGCTCCTCGAACGCATCGAGCGTCTGCGTGCTGTCCCCGGCGGTGCGCACCGCATATCCCTCGTCTTCGAGCACGCCGCTGACCAGCTCGCGGATGTCCGCTTCGTCGTCGACTACCAGCACTTCGAGCGCCATCAGGCTTCATCCTCGCTTTGATCGGGCTTGTCTTCCGGCGGTGGCGACGATTCGTCGGTCGCCAGCGCCGCCAGCTTGTCGGTGTCGAAGGCGATCCGGACGTGAGTGCCGCCCCCCGGCCGGTCGAGAAAGGCGATCTCGCCCATATGCTCCTCGACGATCTTCTTGACGATCGCGAGGCCGAGGCCGGTGCCGCGGACGCGGGTCGTCATGTACGGCTCGGTCAGCCGCTCGCGATCCTCGGGCAGACCGACGCCGGTGTCGGTCACGTCGATGATCAAATGATGCTCCTCGACTCGGAGCTTCAGCTCGACGCGGTCGCCGGCGAGACTGTGCTCGCCGCGATTCTTCCGTCCTTCAATGGCTTCGACGCCATTCTTCACAACATTGGTCAGTGCCTGGCCGAGCTGCCGCCGGTCGCACACCATCGCGATCTCGCCCTGCGGCGGATCGAGCACGAAGGTGATCCCGGGATGCGCGACCTCGTGCAGGAACAGGGCTTGCCGGGCGATCTCGTGGACATTCTCCTCGCGGAACACCGGCTTGGGCATGCGCGCGAAGTTGGAGAATTCGTCGACCATCCGGCGAAGGTCGCCGACTTGGCGGACGATCGTCCCGGTCAGGCGCTCGAACGTCTCCTTGTCCGAGGCGATGTCCTCGCCGAACCGCCGCTGGAGCCGCTCGGCGGCGAGCTGGATCGGGGTCAGCGGGTTCTTGATCTCATGGGCGATCCGCCGCGCAATGTCCGACCAGGCCGCGCGGCGCTGGTCGATCAGCTGGTCGGTGATGTCGTCGAAGGTCAGCACGCTGCCGTCGCCGTAGCGGACGCGCTTGACCGCGAGGGTGCGCTGGCCCCCTTCGGCGACGACGATGACATTGGCCTCGCCCTGGTCGCCGCGCATGAATTCGTCGAGGTCGGGCGAGACGGTCGACAGCGCCTTGCCCTCAAGGTCCTCCTGCCCTTTTTGGAGCAGCCCTTCCGCCGAACGGTTCATGAGCAGGATGCGGTTCGTGGAGTCTAGCGCGATCACCCCCGCCGTGACGCTCGACAGCACGGCTTCCATGAACGCGCGGCGTGTCTCGAGCTGCGTATTGGCGGCCCTCAGCGCACCCGTCTGCTCCTCGAGCCGGCCGCTCATCCGGTTGAATGCGGTCGAGAGCGTGTGAATCTCGTCCTCGGAGTTGGTGACCGGCACGCGGGTGGAGAAATCGCCCTCCTCGATCCGGCCTGCTGCGGTCACGAGCTCAGCCACTGGCCGAACCATCCAGTCGGCAATTTTCAACGCCGCCAGAATCGCCAGCCCGACGATGAGCAACGCGCCGAGCAGCAATGCCGCATTGAAGCGAAGCTGGTTGATCCGCAGGCGGTTCTGAAGCGATCGATAGTCCTTGAGAACGTCGTTGGCTCGCGTCAGCTGGTCACTGAACTGCGGGTCGAAGACTTTCGCCGCATAGAGATAAGTGTCAGGAATGCCGGGTAGCCGCGTCAGCGCGCCAACCCGATCGGAAGAACTCACCTCGATTACCTCGCGGCCGTTCAGGGCAGCGATGCGGTCGGCTGTGATCACGTTGATTAGCGGTCGGCCGTAAGGGCTGACCAAGGCCAACGACCGCACCTGACGATCACGGCCGTAAGTGAAGATGACCGCTTCCGAGAGGCTTCGTTGATATACCTGCAGCTTGGTGAAGGCCTCGGCAAAACGCGGATCGTCGATTGGTATTTGCTGGAGATAACCGGCGAGGTCATGGCTCGCGGTCACGGTTTCGCTGGCGACGCGCTGAACCTCGGAATCGTAGATACTCTGCGCCAGCGACGTGGTCTTCTCGAACATCCCCTGGGCGCGATTTGAAAACCAGAATTCCTGCCCGCTCTGCAGAAGCACCGAGGCGAAGATGGCGACGACCACGGTCGGGACCGCCGCGACCACCGAAAATAGAGCGACCAGCCGCACGTGAAGGCGCCCGCTGCCGAGCCCGCTCTCCTCGGCGCGCCGCATCGCGACCTTGCGGGCGTACAGCACCATGAGCGCGATTGCCGGGATCAAGTTTCCGATCAGGAGTAGCGCAATCACCGGCGGATGAAGCAGGGTTCCCGGCTCGGATTGTTGCAGCAGCCAGAAGCTAAGGCCGAGCATGGCAACGAAGAAGCCCGCGCTGACGACCGTCGCGCGCTGGTACAGCCGCCCGCTCGCCCGTTCTCGTTCGAGCCAGCTCACTCGCTTAAATGTCACTGCCGATTCGGCCACGGGGGCATCCATTGGAGCGAAGCCCTAGCACGGCAATTTCAGCCGTTGCAGCAAAAACACACTTGTGGCGGCGAAAGGCCGATCAGGCGGCGGCGCGCTCCAGCCACGGGGCGTAGAAATCGCTCAGCATGGTCATGACCGATGCGGGGTCATCGTGTTGATTCACGGTGTTTCTGAGCTCGGCCGACCCCGGCAGGCCCTTGGTATACCAGCCGATATGCTTGCGCGCGAGATTGACCCCGGTGTGGGTGCCGTAGAGCGACAGCATCTCCCGATACTGGCCGAGCATGACCTCGAGCTGCTCGTCGAGCGTGGGGTCGGGCCGCTGCCCGCCCACGCCGAGATCGGCCATGACCTGGCCGAGCAGCCACGGCCGGCCGTAGGCGCCGCGGCCGATCATCACTCCGTCGGCGCCCGACTGGCGCAGCGCCTGGCGGGCGTCGGCGGTCGAGCAGATGTCGCCGTTGACGATCACCGGCACCGTCACCGCGTCTTTGACCCGGCGCACGAACGCCCAATCGGCGTCCCCCTTGTACATCTGGCAGCGGGTGCGGCCGTGGACGGTGATCATCTTCACGCCCAGGTCCTCGGCGATTCGCGCCAGCTCGGGCGCGTTGAGGCTGTCGTGGTTCCACCCCATGCGCATCTTCAGAGTGACCGGGACGGAAACCGCTTTCACCGTTGCGTCAATGATTTGGCCGGCGAGCCTGAGATCGCGCATCAGCGCCGAACCGGCCTCGCCGTTGACCACCTTCTTGACCGGGCAGCCCATGTTGATGTCGATGATCTGGGCGCCGTGCTCCTTGCCGATGAGGGACGCCTTCACCATCGCGTCCACGTCACCGCCGAAGATCTGCAGGCTGTAGGGCCGCTCCACGTCCGCGTCGAAGCGCAGGTACTTGAGCGTGCGCGCGTTGGCGCGCATCAGCCCCTGCGCGCTCACCAGCTCCGTGGGGCACAGCGCCGCCCCCAGGCGGAAGGCCAGCACGCGGTAGGGCTTCTCGCTCACGCCGGCCATGGGCGCGAGGACGTAGGGATTGGGCAGCGAGTAGGGGCCGATGCGGAGCATGAAGAGGCGTGCCCTATACCCCAGCGAGGTTCTTCCTGCAGGGGGCAATGGCTTGCCTGCGCGGCTGCACCCAGGGGGTTAAGGTCCTCCCCATGCTTCGCTTCCGACTCGGCTCCATTCCGGTGGAGGTCCAGCCCAGCCACCTCTTCTTCTCCGCGTTGCTGGCCTGGTCCAACCTCCCGCGCCCCGGCTCCCGCTCCTGGCAGGGCTGGCCCTTCGAGGGGCTCACCAGCGCGAGCGACCCGGGCTACTCGCGCGCGATGCTCGGCTTCGTGCTCGCCTGGATGTTCATCGTCTTCGTCTCGGTGCTCGTCCATGAGCTGGGCCACGCCGTGCTCAGCCGCGCGTTCGGCTACCGGCCGAGCATCGCGCTCGCGTGGATGGGCGGGCACACCCAGCCCAACGCCCCGGGCCCCATCCCCTGGCACAAGGACCTGGCGCTCACCCTCGCGGGCCCCCTCTTCGGGCTCGCGCTCGG
>JBJMUB010000039.1:0-50967 GCA_045811385.1 Sphingomicrobium sp.
TGATGGGCGAGGCGCCCGACGGGCCGACGGAGAATATGGTGGCGATCCGCGGCGAAGGGTCGCCGCATTTCGGCTTTGCCGGGCATCTCGATGTGGTGCCGCCCGGAGAGGACTGGAGCAGCGATCCGTTCTCAGCGACGATCATCGACGGGCGGCTGGTCGGGCGCGGCGCCAACGACATGAAGAGCGCGATCGCGGCCTATGTCGCCGCGCTGTCGCGGCTCGGCGACACGCCCGGCACGCTGTCGCTGCTGATCACCGGCGACGAGGAGGGCTACGCGACCTGGGGCACGCCGCGGATCATCGACTGGCTGAACGAGCGCTCAATCCGCCCCGACATGATCCTGATCGGCGAGCCGACCTCCGTCGACAGGCTCGGCGACACGGTGAAGATCGGGCGGCGCGGGTCGGTCAACATGTGGATCGACGTTCCGGGCGTGCAGGGCCATGTCGCCTATCCCCACCGGACGACCAACCCGATCCCGCCGCTGGCGCGAGTTATCGCAGCGCTCGATTCCGTGCACCTCGACGACGGCACGGAGGCGTTCCCGCGGTCGAATCTCGAGCTGACGGCGATCTCGACCCCGACACAGGCGAGCAATGTGATTCCCGGCTCGGCGACCGCCCAGCTCAACATCCGCTTCAACAACCTGCACAAGGGCGCCGACCTGGTGCGCATGGTCGAGGAGATCGCCGAGCGCGAGGCTCCGGGCGCCGAGGTCCGCGCGCGGATCTCCGGCGAGGCGTTCCTCACTCCGCCGGGCCGGCTGTTCGACGTCGTCGTCGAGAGCATCGAGGAAGAGACCGGCCTTGCGCCCGAGCTGTCGACCAGCGGAGGTACGTCCGACGGGCGCTTCCTGATCCAGCTCTGCCCGGTCGTCGACTTCGGGCTTCCCAACGCGACCATGCACAAGGTCGGCGAAAGCGCGTCGGTCGAGGACATTCGCGCGCTGTCGCGGACCTACGAGCGGATTGTTCGGAAGGTGCTAGACTAAGCCAGCTTTCGTGAGCTGTTCAATGCCGTCAAAGTGGGGTGGGGCTGGACGATTTGGGGACCACCACCGTGCACCGAGACTCACCCAACGGCTCCTCAACTCCTCGTGGGTCGCGTTACAGTCATCATATCCAAACTGCGTGCCACAAGAAGGGCAAATCTCCTGTTCCCAGTAACCCGTCTCATCTCCGTACGGAGGTGACTTCGGATCATTGTAACCGCACACTGGGCAGACCAAACAATTAGCCATCGCAGGTCATGCCACCGACTTCGCGCCGCTGCGGTCGGCGTTGCCCGTCCAGTCGAGGAACTCGGTCTCGAACATCGGCGGGGCGAACACATAGCCCTGGACCGTGTCGCAGCCCATGGCGCGGAGGATGTCGGCCTGGGCGACAGTCTCGACCGCCTCGGCGACGATCTCGCACTCGACGCCCTTGATCAGCTGGACCACCGCCTGGACGATGACCCGCGCCTTGTCGCTGGTCTCGATGTCGGCGATCAGCGACGGGTCGAGCTTGACCCGGTCGAGCGGCATCGTGCGCAGCCGCGAGAGGTTCGAGTAGCCGGTGCCGAAATCGTCGATCGAAATGGTCGCTCCGTCCCCGCGCAGCGCGGCGATCTCGGCGAGCACGATGTCGTTGACCTCCATCGCCGCGCTTTCGGTGAACTCGAGCTCGACGAGAGTCAGCGGAACCTGGGCGTCCGTGAACGCCTGGCGCAGCCTGACGAAGAAATCGGGACGGTCGAGCTGGCGCGGGCTGATGTTGAACGCGAGCCGCCGCGGGTTGCCGCTGCGGTTCCACGAGCCGAGCGCGGCGGCGACTTCGCCCATCACCCAGTCGCCGATCTCGGCGATGAGCCCGGTCCGCTCGGCGACGGGAATAAAGCTGTTCGGGCCGCGCAGGCCGTCGCGCGGATGGTTCCAGCGCAGCAGCGCCTCGGCCCCCGCGACCTCGCCGGTCACCAGGCTCATCTGCGGCTGGTAGGCGAGCACGAACTCGCCGCGCTGGACCGCTTCGGTCAGCGCCTTCTCGGTATCGACCTTATCCTGGTGCTCGGCGGCGAGCTCGTCGTTGAACAGGCAATGCTGGCCGCCGCCCAGCGCCTTGGCGCGATACATTGCGATGTCGGCGGCCCGCATCAGCGATTCGATGCTGGTCCCATGGTCGGGCGACAAAGCGACGCCGATCGAGGCGCCGATGTCGACGCTGTGCATCGACAGCTCGAACGGCTCGGAGATGGCGAGTACCACGCGCCGCGCGAGCCGTTCGACCTCGGCGACCTCGTCGAGCTCGGGGAAGAAGATTGTGAATTCGTCGCCGGCGAGCCGCGCGAGCAGCGGCCGGTTGCGCGCGGCGCCCGTGAACTCAGCGTTGACCACCACGCGAAGCCGGTTGGCGACCATGATCAGCAGCTGGTCGCCGCGGGCATGGCCGAGGCTGTCGTTGACCGACTTGAACCGGTCGAGATCGACGAACAGCATGGCCGAGGTCTTGCCCTCCGCCTCGCCGAGCAATTTGTCGGCCTCGGAGCGGAAATGCAGCCGGTTGGGGAGTGAGGTGACGGGATCGTACATGCCGAGCGCGTGGGCATTCTCGATCGACGCCCGGACCTCGGCGAACAAAGTGTCGACGGCCTGAGCGAGCTTGGGCATCGCCTGACGGACCGAGGCCGGGGCCGGCGAGACGAGATCGCCCTCCTCGACCGCCATCAGCCGGTCGCGCAGCGCGGCGAGCGCGCGGGCGCTCTCGCTGTTCGGGCGCTCGGATGCGATGTAGCTGATCAGCAGGCAGAACAGGCCGGCGGAGATCGCGGCGACGATCTTCAGGTCGAGTTCGGTGACGTACAGCAGGGCCGCCAGCGAGAAGAGGAACGAGGCGACCCCGGCAGCACACGACAGGATCGCGTTGCTGATCTTCTGGCCGGTGCCTGCTTTCATCGGGGTGCTGGGCCTCGCGCGCGTAAATCTCGCCTACTCGCTCGCGTTAAACGGGAGCGGTTAAGAAAGCGTGGAGCGAAAAGGGTTAACCCGAGCGGGATCGGCGCAGGATGATGTACAGGCTGCCGCCGCCGCCATGACGCCGGTGCGCGCCCCTGACGGCAGCGATGCTCGAGGCATGCCGGGAGTGGGCGAGCCAGTCGTGGACGGCCGCGCGGATCCGGCCGCGCTCGACCGGCGGAGCGCCCGGACGGTGGTGACCGGTGATCAGGAGCAACACGCGATCGCCGGCCGCGATCGACCGCTCGAGGGCTTGGTCGATCGCCTGCCAGGCGCGGTCGAGGTTCATGCCGTGGAGGTCGAGGATGCGGTCGGGGTCCACCGAGCCGGAGCGGAGGCGCTTGTCCCAGCTGCCGTCGAGGGTGCGCGCAGCTAAATTCCTCCCCGGAACGGGGAGGGGAACCGGCCGCGAAGCGGACGGTGGAGGGGGCCCACGGTGGACGCGGCTCGGTGGTGGGCCCCCACCACCAGCCTTCGGCTGGTCCCCCTCCCCGTCCCGGGGAGGATTTTCCAAGTCTCGCGACAGCGGCCGGATCGTCGCTGCGACCCTGGCCCACAGCTCGGCCTCGTCAGGGTTGAGCGAGCGCACGCGCGGCGACGCCCTTTGGCAGCAGGATCAGCGCCTCGCCGCTGGCCGACATGCCGCCGGCGATCGCCACGGCTTCGGGTCCCGCGCCCCAGAAGGTGTCGAACCGGTTCGGGCCCTTGATTGCGCCGCCGGTGTCCTGCGCGACCCACAGGCCGCTCGCCTCGCGGCGGTCGAGCGTCAGGTAGACGGGTGCTCCGAGCGGGACGAAGTTCGGATCCGCCGCGACGCTGGCCCGGCCGCTCACCGGCACGTTGAGCGCACCGAGCGGCCCCGGGCCGGTCAGCTCCTTGAAGAAGATGTAGGACAAATTCTGGCGCATCAGCGCCCGGCCCTGGTCGGGGTTGGCGCGGATCCACGCCTTGATCGATTCCATGTTGGCCCCGCCCGGCGGCAGGATGCCCTGCTCGCGAAGCACTCGGCCGATCGCGACATAGTCGCGGCCGTTCTGGCCCGCATAGCCGATCCGCATCACGCTTCCGTCGGGCATCCGGATTCGGCCGGACCCCTGGATTTCGAGGAAGAACAGGTCGACCGGGTCCTTGGCCCAGGCCAGCTCGAGGCCCCTGCCGGCGAGCGCCCCATCGTCGATCTCCGGACGGGTGAAATAGAGCGTGCAAACGCCCGTCGCCGGGTCGATCCGGCCGCGGCCCGTCGTCCCGTCGGGCTTGGTGCAGCGGATCAGGTCGGGCGGGAGGCGGTAGATCGGCGTGTAACCCGGCAGCGGGGTCCGCGAGCCCTCAATCTCCGGCTCGTAATAACCGGTCGCGAAGGCGCGGCCGTCGGCCACCCGGACCCAATCGAAATTGTAGAAGAAGAAGCCCTGCGCCGATTCAGGCGGGAGCGTCGCCGCCTGGGTGCAGAGGCCGGCCCAATCGCGCGGCTGGGTGAGCAGCGACTGGTCCTGCCGCCGAACCAGGACCGGGCAGCTGATCTGGAAGGCGCGCAGCGCGCGCACCGCCTCGTCGCGTCCGAGCGGCCTCGGCGCGGCCAGCGCAACGCCGGCCGCGCGCGCATTCGGCGCCGTGACCGGCGGCGTGGGCACCGGTGTTGGAGTCGGCGTCGGCGTCGGTGTTGGAGTTACGGGCGGAGCCGGAGTCGGCGGCGGCTGAACGGGCCGCGTGGCGCAGGCGGACAGCGCGACGAACGACGCCAGCGCGAGCGCCCGGGCCGCGGCTCTCACTCTTCCTCGTCGGTTTCGATCAGTTGCCAGTTGGGGTCGCGCGAGGTGACGTCGCGGCGGAAGGTCCACAGGTCGCGGGTCTGGACCGCATCGCTCAGCGAGCCGGCCACCACCTCACCCTCGGCATTGCGGGTGACGGCGGCGATATCGGCTTCGAACCGCACGGTGACGTCGGCGATACCGCGCTCGAGCGACGCTTCGGCGATGACCACTTGGTCGATCGCGACCAGGCGGTTGTCGAGGCTGAGGCCGTCCGTCTTGCGCTGCTCAACCGCCGCTGCGAACGTCTCGTAGACGTGGTCGCTGGCATGGCTCTTGAGCGTGTCGAGATCGCCCTTCCAGAAGGCTTCGAGCACCAGGCGGTACGCGGCCTTGGCGCCCTCGAGGAAGCGGGCGACGTCGAACGTCGGGTCGGCGGCGAGGATCGCGCGGACGCCCGGCCCGGCGGTCGGCAGGAAGGCCATGTCGCCGGGGTCGTTCGCCGTCGGCGCTGCCGCGGCCGGCTGCTCGGGCCGCGGCTCGACCCGCGCGTCGGGGTCGGCCGGCTTCAAAATAGGCTGCTGTTCATGGCCGGTGCGCTCGCCCAGCACGCTGTACAGGCGAAGCCCGATGAACAGGGCGACCAGGGCGAGAATGACGATAACGGTCAAGCTTGCGGTTCCAATGCTTCAAGAACTTGTCAGCAACATAGTGCGCGTCAGGTAAAGAATCCAACACCGGCAACGCACGAGCGTGCCATTGCGCCCCATAATTGCGACTGCTAGGCGCCACGGCGAACCGCGCCGCGCTTTTCGCGGCTCCGTCGACAGCTTCATTTACACCAAGGAAAGACCGATGGCCGAGCAGGATTCATCCACCCAGGGAAATGGCTCCGGCCAGGACCAGAGCGAGGCGCAGGTCGCGACCCTCGCCCAGTACATCAAGGATTTGTCGGTCGAGAATCCGAGCGCTCCGGCGGTGTTCCAGTGGCAGACCCAGCCGAGCCTCGACGTTCAATTCTCGCTCAACGCCGAAAAGGTCGCCGACGACGTCCATGAGGTCGCGGTGAAGATCGAAGTCACCGCCCGCTCCGACCAAGGCGTCCATTTCGTCGTCGATCTCACCTACGGCGGCCTGTTCGGCCTCCGCAACCTGCCGCAGGAAGCGCTCGGCCCGGTCCTGCTGGTCGAGGCCCCGCGCTTGCTGTTCCCGTTCGCCCGGCAGATCATCGCCGAGGCGGTCACCAACACCGGCTTCCCGCCGCTGCTGCTCGATCCGATCGACTTCGCCGCTGCTTATATGGCGCAGCTTGAAGCCGCGCAGCAGCAGCCGGATTCGGGCGGCGAGAGCGGGAACGCGCCGGCCGAAGAGCCGTCGGAAACCCCGACCGAGAGCTGATGTCCTCCGGCTCGCTGGCTGGCGAATGAACCTCCTCAAGGCGACCGGAACGATCGGCGGGCTGACGATGGTCAGCCGGATCGCCGGCTTTGCGCGCGAAATGCTGATGTCCCGAATCCTCGGGGCCGGCATCTATACCGACGCTTTCTATGTCGCGTTCCGGCTGCCCAACACGTTCCGGCGGCTGTTCGGCGAAGGCGCGTTTTCGGCCGGCTTCGTGCCGCTTTACAGCCAGCGCCTTCAGTCGGGCGGCGAAGCCGAGGCCAAGCGCTTTTCGGAGGAGGTGCTCGCGGTCTTTCTCCCGACTCTGATCCTGTTCACCGTCCTGTTCATCGCACTGATGAAGCCATTCATCTTCCTGATCACCGGCTGGCACGGGGATCAGCTCACTTTCGGCACGCTGCTGACGCGGATCACCTTCCCCTATTTGCTGCTGATCAGCCTCGTCTCTCTCTTTTCCGGCATCCTCAACAGCATCTCGCGCTTCACTGCGGCGGCCTTCGCGCCGGCCTTGCTGAACCTCGCGATGCTCTGCGCGCTGATCCTGTTCCGCCACGGCGGACCGGTGTCGGCGACGGCGATCGCCGCGGCGGTGACGGTCGGCGGCGTGCTTCAGCTCGGACTGCTGATCGCCGCGTGCAAGCGCGCGGGGATTGTGCTGAAGGTCCGCCGCCCACGGCTGACTCCGGGTGTGCGCCAGTTCATCCGCGTGGTGATCCCGGCGACCTTGGGCGCGGGCGTCTATCAAATCAGCGTGTTCATCGACACCTTCTTCCTGACCCGCATCGGCACCGGAGCCGTCAGCTGGTTCAATTACGCCGACCGCCTCAATCAGCTCCCGCTCGGAGTGATCGGCGCGGCGATCGGGACCGCGATCCTGCCGCAGGTCAGCCGGCACGTCGACATCGGGGAGGCGGACAAGGCCGCCCGGGTCCAGGGCCAGGCCGCCGAACTCGCCATGCTGCTGTGCCTGCCGGCGGCGCTGGCGCTGGCGGTGAGCGCCCTGCCCCTGGTCTCGGCGATCTTCGAGGCCGGCCGGTTCACCGCGAGCGACGCGAAGAATACGGCGCTGACACTGTCGCTGATCGCGCTCGGGCTTCCAGCCTATGTGCTGGTCAAGGTCCTCACGCCCGGCTTCTACGCGCGCCGCGATACGGCGACTCCGGTCAAGGTGGCGCTCGTCGTGCTGGTCGTGAACGTGGTCCTGAATTTCGTCCTAATCTGGGGTCTGGGCCTCGGGATCGGGGGGCTCGCCGCGGCGGTTGCTCTGAGCTCGTGGCTCAACTGCGCGATCCTCTATGCGCTGCTCCATCGCCGGGGCCATTTCCGGGTCGAAGGCTGGCTCGCCTCGCGGCTCGTTCGGCAGTTCCTGGCCGCGGCGGCGATGGTCGCGGTCCTGTTCGGCCTCAAGCTGGTGCTCGAGCCGTGGTTCACCGGTTCGCTTGGCCATCGCCTCGCCGGGGTCGGCGCCCTCGTTGGGGGCGGCATGGCGGTCTATTTTCCGCTGGTCTGGATCCTCGGCGGAACCGACCGCCACGAACTGAAAGCGCTGCTCAGGCGCAGGAGGCCCTACACCGATGCCGGATGATCCGCGGCCCATGCGCGTCGTGTCGGGAATCCAGCCGACCGGCGACCTCCATCTCGGCAACCTGCTCGGGGCGATCCTGCGCTGGGTACGGATGCAGGACGAGGCGGAATGCCTGTACTTCCTCGCCGACCTGCATGCGTTGACGGTCTATGTCGATCCGGCCGAGCTTCATGCCAACGTGCGGGAAATGGCCGCCGCGCTGATCGCCAGCGGAATCGATCCCAAGCGCTCTTTGATCTATCGCCAGAGCGCGATCCCGGCCCATGCCGAACTCACCTGGATCCTGTCCGGCACTGCCCGGATGGGCTGGCTCAACCGGATGACCCAGTGGAAGGACAAGGCGGGGAAGAACCAGGAAGGGTCGTCAGTCGGGCTGTTCAGCTACCCGGTTCTCCAGGCCGCCGACATCCTGCTCTACAAAGCGACCCACGTCCCGGTTGGCGAGGACCAGAAGCAGCACGTCGAACTGACCCGCGACATCGCGATCAAGTTCAACACCGACTTCGACGTCGACCTGTTCGTCCCACCCGAACCGTTCATCGGCGGCGGCACAGCGGCGCGGGTGATGAGCCTGCGCGACGGGCGGGCGAAGATGTCCAAGTCGGACCCGTCGGAGATGAGCCGGATCCACCTCACGGACTCCGACGAGCTGATCGCTCAGAAGATCCGCAAGGCGAAGACCGATCCAGAGCCGCTGCCCGACAATCCTGCCGACCTCGACAGCCGCCCCGAAGCGAAGAATCTCGTCGGAATCTACGGCGCCGTCACCGACGAAAGTGTTGAGCAGGTGCTGGCGCGGTTCGCCGGCCAGGGCTTCGGCGCGTTCAAGCCGGCGCTTGCCGAGGCACTGATCGAATTGCTTCGGCCGCTGCGCACCCGGCTGGCCGAGCTTCGCCGCGACACCACCGAGCTCGACCGCATCCTCGCCGATGGCGCTGAACGGGCGAGCGCGATGGGGGCACCGACGCTTGCGGCCGCGTATCAGGCCGTCGGATTGTCGTCCTAGAACAACGTTTCATCGACGGTTCAGCGTGTTTGGTGGTATAACGCCACTCATATTCAATCTCTTTCCCGATTCGAGGGAGTGTAACCATGCGTCTCAACGGATTTGCCGCAGCCGCTTTGCTCGGCGTTGCAGCGCTCGGCCTGTCGGCGTGCGCAAGCTCGATCACCAGCACCGTCTCGCGCTACCAGGCGATGCCCGCGCCGCAGGGCCAGACCTTCTTTGTCGTCCCCGCCGGCGGAATGGCCACGAACGGCGGCCTTGAATTCCAGCGCTATGCCGGGCTTGTCGCGCAGCAGTTGCAGGCGCGCGGCTACTCCCCTTCCGCCAGCCCACAGAGCGCGACGATGCTCGTCCAGCTCGGCTATGACGTCGATGAGGGTCAGGTCCGCTACGTCGAAGACCCCTTCTACAGCAGGCGCTACCGCTACGGCGGATTTTACGATCCGTTCTATCGCGGCGGGTTCTACTATCCGCGGTTCGGCTATCGTTCGCCTTTCTACTACGGGTGGGACGATCCGTTCTGGTATGGCGGGGGCTACGGCGGCCGCGGCGGGGTCGACAGCTATGTCGAATACCACAGCGACCTCGACCTCCACATCCGGTCGCGCGGCTCGAACGCGCCGCTGTTCGACGGCCGCGCCCAAGCGCGCTCGCAGACCGATCGGCTCGACGTCGTAATCCCGAGCATGGTCGAGGCGATGTTCACCAACTTCCCGGGTCGGAATGGCGAAACGGTGAAGATCACCATCCCGACGCGGCCGCGGTCTTAAGGCCGCGCCGTGCCGTAACGGGCCCGCCTGGAATGCTCCGGGCGGGCCTTTTTCTTTGAGCGCAACCGCGCGGACGCGCTTGGCCGCGTTACTCGGCATGACGACGGCTCGTTACCGGAGACCGTCATGACCAACTCGACCTTTGTCTCGCCGGCGCGCGCGGTAGCCGAAGCGTGCGCCGCGAATCCCATTGCCATCCTCATTCCCTGTCACCGGGTAATCCGGGCGGACGGCTCGCTCGGCGGCTATCGCTGGGGCGCTAGGCGCAAGGCCCGCCTGCTCGCCGCCGAGCGGGCGGCGCGATGAACGCCTTGCCCGACTTCGGCGCATGGGATGCCGTCCGCGCCGGGCTCGACGACCGCGGATTTCACGTTCTTCCACGTCTGCTGAGCCGCGCGGTGTGCGAGGATCTGGCGGCCGGATACGGAACCGACCAGTTCCGAAGCACCGTCGTCATGGCACGCCACGGTTTCGGCCGCGGCGAGTATAAATATTACCGCTACCCGCTGCCGGCGCCGATCGCGGCGCTCCGTTCAAAGCTTTACGAGCGGCTGGTCCCGATCGCGAATGAATGGCAGGAGACGCTCGGCTCGCCGATCCGCTACCCCGATCGCCACGAAGAGTTCCTCGAGCGCTGCCGTTCAGCGGGGCAAACCCGACCCACCCCGCTGATCCTCCGCTACGGCCCCGGCGACTACAATTGCCTGCACCAGGACGTGTACGGCGAGAATATCTTCCCGCTGCAGGTCGCGATACTGCTGTCGAGCCCCTCCGATTTTTCCGGTGGCGAATTCGTCATCACCGAACAGCGCCCGAGACGGCAGTCGCGCGCCCAGGTCGTGACGCTCGGCCAAGGCAACGCGGTGATCTTCCCGGTTCGCGACCGGCCGGTGCGCGGAGCTCGCGGCTTCTACCGCGCGCAGCATCGCCACGGAGTGAGCGAAATCCGCTGCGGCGAACGCCACACGCTTGGGATCATATTCCACGACGCGGCCTGAGCGGGCCGCCCGCTCAGCCTTCGAGCTGCCTCGTCAGCAAGCGGATGTCGGCATCGAGCTCGGCGTCGGCGGCGCGCAGCTTTTCGATCTGGCGGACCGCATGGATCACGGTGGTGTGATCGCGGCCGCCGAAGCGCCTGCCGATGTCGGGCAGCGACTTGGGAGTCAGCTGCTTCGAGAGGTACATCGCGACTTGGCGCGGCCGAGCGACCTCGCGAGCGCGGCGGGCCGAGGTCATCTCGGCCTTACGGATGCGGTAATGCTCGGCGACCTGGGTCTGGATCTCGTCGATCGAAATCCGCCGCTGGTTGGCGCGCAGCACATTGGCGAGCACTTCCTCGACGAACGCAACGTCGATCGGCCGCCCCGTCATCATCGCGTAGGCGCCGATCCGGTTGAGCGCGCCTTCGAGCTCGCGCACCGACGACGTCACGCGGCGGGCGAGGAAGTCGATCACCGGTCGCGGCATGTCGACGCCCGGCAAGGCGTCGAGCTTAGCGACGATGATGTTGAACCGAAGCTCGTAATCCGCCTGGTTGATATCGGCGACGAGTCCCCACGACAGGCGCGACAGGATGCGCGGGGCGATCCCGTCGAGGTCCTGCGGAGCGCGGTCGGAGGTGATCACCAGCCGCCGGCCGGCGGTGATGATCTCGTTCATCGTGTGGAAGAATTCTTCCTGGGTCGAATCCTTGCCGGCGATGAACTGGACGTCGTCGATCAGCAGCAGGTCGGCGTTCCGCAGCCGCTGCTTGAAGCCGATCGTGTCGTTCTCCTTCAGCGCGCGGATGAACTCGACCATGAACTTCTCGGCCGACATCGAGACGACTCGGGCGCCGCGGTTGTGGGCGGTGAAAGTGTGGCCGATCGCGTGCAGCAGGTGCGTCTTGCCGCGGCCCGTCCCGCCGTGGATAAACAGCGGATTGAACCCGACCGTGGCCGAGGTCGCGAGGGTCCGCGCGGCGGTCGCGGCAACTTCGTTCGCCTTGCCGACGACGAAGGTTTCGAAGCGGTAGCGCGGGTCAAAATTCGGCGCGCTCGGATCACGCTCGGCGGGCACCGGAATTTCTTCGAGGATCAGCAGCGGTGCCGGGCGCGGAGCGTCAGCGGCGGCGATCACCCGGACCTCGCGAACCACCGGCAGGACCGTTTTCCATGCGAGGTTCAGCCGGTCGCCAAAATGGGAGCGGACCCAGTCGGCCATGAACTGGCTCGGCATGACCAGGTCGAGCGCGCCGCTATCAGGCTCGAATTGGCCGAGCTCGGCCGGCTTCAGCCAGCCGTCGAAGGTGCGGGCGCCAAGGTCGCGGCGGAGTCCAGCGCGGATCGATTCCCAGGCTGCCTCGAGCGGAGCCGCCACCGGCGCTTCCGCAAGTTCGACAGACGAATTGGTAGCTCCGCCTTGCACTGGCTCGCGCCTCCCTCTCTTCTGGCCCCCCGCAGAGACAAAAGCTTCCTCCACCGCCCGACTTCGAGTCGCGGCGTTGTCGGCTCCTTTTCTCTCTTGCCCCCGGCGCGGATTCGCGCCCGGAAGAACGTTTCTGAAACTGTGGGCGCCAGCTTTCAAGTGCCGTTTTTTCACGAAAGTGAAATAAAGGCCCTTGACAAAGGAAACGCGGGAAAACTGCGAGAGAATGGCTGAAAACAGCCAAATTTAGAATTATTTCGCCGTTAACGGTTTCGCGAATCGCCGGAATTGCTGCATTTTCTTGACGGTCCAAAAACGGGACAGGCCGCCGGTTTCCCGACGGCCCGTTCATGGCTCGAGTTGAGCTCTGTTTTCAGCCGAGCGACGCAACCCGCTTGGACAGCCGCGAAATCCGCCGGGCCGCGGTATTCTTGTGGATCACGCCGCGAGCGACTCCGCGAGCGAGCTCGGGCTGTGCCATTTTGAGCGCCTCGGCCGCGTCGGCCTTCTTGCCCGTCGCGATCGCCGACTCGACGGCCTTGATGAAGGTCCGGATGCGGCTGATTCGGGCGTGGTTGATGACCGCCCGGTTGGCGTTGCGGCGGATTCGCTTCTTGGCCTGCGGCGTGTTCGCCATTGTCTTCCTCTAGCTCAATGAAAAACGGCGCGGCCAAAGGCTCGCACCGACGTGCGCGTCCCCCTAGCGACAAGCGTGTTTGAGGTCAACGCCGGCGGGTCAATGCTGGCATTGCGGACAATAGAAGGTCGAGCGCCCCCCTTGCACGATTCGCCGGACCGCGCCGCCGCGGCCGCACGGCTGACCTTCGCGGTCGTAGACGGCAAAGGCCTTCGAGAAATAGCCCAGCTCGCCGTCCGGGCTGACGAAGTCCTTGAGCGTCGATCCGCCGGCCGCGATCGCTTCGGCGAGGACGTCGTGGATCGCCGGCACCAGCCGCTTCAGACGATCCAGCGAAATCGACCCTCCGGCCCGCCGCGGATGGATGCCGGCGCGGTACAGCGCCTCGCACACGTAGATATTGCCGAGCCCGGCGACGATTCGCTGATCGAGAAGCAGCAGCTTTATTGCCGCCGTCCGGCCCGCCAGGCGCCGCCGCAGGTCGCGTGCGTCGAGATCGAGCGGCTCGGGCCCGAGCGCCATGAACGGCGGCCAGTCGGCCAGCTCATCGGTCCGAACCAGGTCGAGCGAGCCGAACCGCCGAGCGTCGTTGAGCGCAACCGTTCGCCCATCGTCGGTGGTCAGGACGAAATGGTCGTGCTTGCGAACCTCCGCCGGATCGACCCGCCAGTGGCCCGACATGCCGAGGTGGAAGACTAAGGTGTCGCCGCGGTCGGTATCGATCAGGCCGTATTTGGCGCGGCGGCGAAGTTCGGTCACGCGCGCGCCCGTCAGCCGCTGACCAAGGTCGACGGGGAGTGCTCGGCGAAGATCCGGCCGGCGCGCCTCGACGGAGGCCAGGCGCCGTCCGTCCAGGACCTTCGCCAGACCGCGAACCGTGGTTTCGACTTCCGGAAGCTCGGGCACGCCCCGCGATATGGCGGAGACCCACCAAGCCCGCTAGAGGCTCGAGCCGCATGACCGACCAAGTAAATTTCGGCGACCAGCTGGTCAGCCCGGAGGAGAAGACGCGCCGCGTCGGCGAAGTCTTCAGCTCGGTTGCACGACGCTACGACCTGATGAACGACCTCATGTCGGGCGGAGTGCATCGCCTATGGAAGGACCGGTTCGTCAATCGCGTGAAGCCGCGGACCGGCGAACAGATCCTCGACATGGCTGGGGGCACGGGCGACGTCGCGTTCCGGATGGCACGGCGCGGGGCGAACGTGACCGTTGCGGACATCAATTCCGACATGCTCGAGATCGGACAGGAACGGGCCGAGTCGAGGCGACTGAGCGGCCTCGCGTGGAAGGTCGAAAATGCCGAGGCTTTGAGCTTCGAAGACGGCAGCTTCGATGCGTACACGATCGTCTTCGGCATTCGGAACGTCACGAACATTCCGGCGGCCCTGCGCGAAGCGCACCGGGCCCTGAAGCGCGGCGGGCGGTTCTACTGCATGGAATTTTCGTCGAGCGACTGGCCCGGCTTTTCAAATATGTATGATGCCTGGGCAGCCAACGTCATCCCGCGCATCGGCAAGGCCGTTGCCAACGACGAGAAGAGTTACCGCTACCTCGTCGAAAGTATCCGGCGCTTTCCCCAGCCCGCGGCGTTCCGGTCCATGGTCGCGGACGCGGGCTTCGTCCGCGCCGCGGCGGAGCCCATGCTCGGCGGGCTGGTGACCATCTACAGCGGCTGGAAGATTTGAGCTCTTCGGTCACTCATCTGTGGCGTCTTTTGAAATGGGGCCGAACGCTGGCGCGGCACGGCGCGCTCACCGGCATCGAGGAAGATCCGCTGACTCCGCCGCAGGTCCGGCGGCTGACCCGGATCGCCCGGTGGGGCGCGCGAATCCCGCCCGTCCCGGATTATGCCGCGGCGCTGGTCGCGATCGGTCCGGCCGCGGTGAAGCTCGGCCAGGCGCTGTCGACCAGGCCGGATCTGGTCGGGGAGAAGGCCGCGGCCAACCTCTCGCTGCTCCAGGACGATCTGCCCGGAGCGCCGTTCGCGGCGATCAAGCAGACCATCGAGGGCTCGTTCGGCCAGCCGCTTGACGCGCTCTATTCCAGCTTTGACGAGACTCCCGTCGGCGCCGCCTCGATCGCGCAGGTTCACCGCGCAGTGACGACCGAAGGCCGCGATGTCGCGGTCAAGGTCCTTCGTCCGGGGATCGAGGAGGAAATCGCCAAGGCGATCGAGACCTACGAATGGGCCGCTGCTCATGCCGAGCGCTACGGCGGCGAGCTCGAGCGGCTTCGGCCGCGTCACGTCGTCGCCCAGTTCCGGCAATGGACGGCGCGCGAGCTCGACCTCCAGCGCGAAGCGGCTTCGGCCTCGGAACTCAGCGAAAATATGGTCGCCGAGCCGGGCTATTATATTCCGGAAATCGACTGGCGGCGAACCGCTCGCCGGATTCTCACGATGGAATGGCTCGACGGGATCAAGCTCAACGACCGCGAAGCTTTGATCGCAGCCGGCCAGGACTGCGAGGCCCTGGCCAAGACGCTGGTCCGGGCGTTTCTGCGCCAGGCGGTCGTCGACGGCTTCTTCCATGCCGACCTCCATCACGGGAACCTGTTCGCTCTGCCCGACGGGCGCATCGCCGCGATCGACTTCGGAATCATGGGCCGGATCGACCGCCGGGCGCGCGTTTGGCTGGCGGAGATTCTCTACGGCCTCATCACCGGCGATTACCGGCGAGTCGCCGAGATCCACTTCGAGGCGCAATATGTCCCGCCGCACCACAGCGTCGAGGAATTCACGACCGCGCTCCGCGCCGCCGGCGAGCCGATCCGCGGGCTTCCGGTCAAGGACATTTCGGTCGGCCGGATGCTCGAAAGCCTGTTCTCAATCACCCGCGATTTCGACATGCCGACGCAGCCGCACCTGCTTCTCTTGCAGAAGACGATGGTGATGAACGAGGGCGTGGCGACCACGCTCGATCCCGAGATCAACATGTGGGAGGCGGCCGAACCGTTCCTGCGCGAATGGATGCGCTCCGAACTCGGCCCCGAAGCCTATTACGCCGACCGGATCATCGAGGTGGTCCGGGCGGTGAAGAAGCTTCCTGAGCTGATCGACCGCCTCGACCAATATTATCCGCCCGCCGGCGGCGCTCCGCCCCCGCCCCCGCTTCCGGACGTCGCGGTCATCGAGCGTCGGACCTGGTGGGGCTATGCGGGCGCCGGCCTGATCGGCGCGATCGGCGGCGCTCTGCTACTGTTTGTGCTAGGCTAAGCGCATGGCGAAAGTCCTTCTCATCGTCGGCGGCGGAATTGCGGCGTATAAGTCGCTCGAGCTGGTCCGGCTGCTGAAGAAGGGCGGCCACCAGGTGACGCCGGTGCTGACCAGGGGCGGCGAGCATTTTGTCACCGCGATGAGCCTCGGCACTTTGGCGGAAGGCCAGGTCCACACGTCACTGTGGGAGCTCAAGGACGAGGTCGAGATCGGCCATATCCAGCTCAGCCGGGCGGCCGATTTCGTGCTCGTCTGTCCCGCGACCGCGGACCTGCTGGCGAAGATGGCCGCGGGCGTCGCGGACGATCTTGCGACGACGCTCCTGCTCGCGACAGACAAGCCGGTCGTCGTGGCTCCGGCGATGAACGTGCGCATGTGGCGGCACGCGGCGACCCAGCGCAACGTCGAGCAGCTCAAGTCCGATGGAGTGCAAGTGATCGAACCAGCCGAAGGCGAGATGGCCTGCGGCGAGTTCGGCCCCGGGCGCCTGCCCGAGCCGCAGGACATCATGGACTGGCTCGGCTCGAACGGGCTGCTGACCGGCAAGTGAGCCTTCACGGCAAGCACATCCTCGTCACCGCCGGCCCAACCCACGAGCCGATCGACCCGGTGCGGGTCATCGCCAATCGCTCGTCGGGGCGGCAGGGTTTCGCGATTGCCGCCGCCGCTGCGGCGGCGGGTGGAAAGGTCACATTGGTTGCAGGACCGGTCGCCCTCGACACTCCGGCCGGTGTCGAGCGAATCGACGTCGAAACCGCCAGGCAGATGGCGGAAGCCGTGTTCGCCGCCCTTCCCGCCGATGCGGCGATTCTCGTCGCGGCGGTCGCCGACTGGCGGGTCGAGACGGCCTCGAAAAAGCTCAAGAAAAACGCCGGGCCGCCCGAGCTCAAGTTCGTCGCGACCCGCGACATTCTCGCCGAGCTCGGTTCGAGCGACCGGCGACCTCGCCTGCTGATCGGCTTCGCCGCCGAAACCGAGCGGGTGGTCGAACAGGCCGTCGCCAAGCGCGAGGCCAAACGCGCCGACTGGATCGTCGCCAACGACGTCTCTGGCGGCGTCATGGGCGGCCACCGCAACCGCGTCCACCTGGTCACGGCCGACGGCGTCGAGGATTGGCCCGAAGCAAGCAAGGAGGAGGTCGCGCGGCGGCTGATCGCACGGGTGGCCGAGCAGCTAGGCTGAAGCGCAGGCCTTGCAGTTCGAATCCGCTGGGATTCGGATCGCCCGCCAGACAAGCTTCTCTCCGTCGAACAAATGGACCTGGCCGGACTGGTCTTCGCCAATCCCGACGATTACGTTCAACGCCAGCATCGCGGCGAAGCCTCCCACCGCCGCCGTGAGCGCGCCGAGCACGCCGAGTTCCGCGCAATTGTCGCAATCGTCCGCGTCGAAGGCATCGCCGACGAAGCAGCGGTAGCAGGGTTTCGAGCGGAACAACCCGACCTGGCCCTGGAACTGCACGGCAGCTGCCGAGATCAGCGGGATGCCGAGCTCGACGCACGCGTCGCTGACGCACAGCCGCGTCGCGAAATTGTCGCTTCCGTCAATCACCAGGTCATGGTCACAGACGAGGGACTGCGCATTTTCGGCGGCGAGGCGGTCCTCGACCTGGCGCACCTCGACGCGGTGATTGAGGCGCTTGACGAACTGAACCGCGAGTTCGGCTTTGCCATGGCCGACGTCGCGCTCGCGATACAACGGCTGGCGGTGCAGGTTGGCGAGGTCGATCAGATCATCGTCGATGACGGTCAACGAGCCCACGCCCGCCCCCGCCAGGGCCGGGATGACGGCGCTGCCGATTCCGCCTGCGCCGACCATTGCGACTCGTGCCGCCTTGAGCCGGCGCTGACCGACGCCTCCGACCTGCGGCAGGACGATGTGCCGCGCATAGCGCTCCAGCTCCTGGTCGGACAGGCTCACTGGCCGGTCGAGCCGAAGCCCCCGGCCCCGCGGCTCGTCTCGCTCAGCTCCGCGACCTCGGCGAAATGGGCCTTGGTGACGACCGCCGGCACGAGCTGCGCGATTCGCTCGCCGCGCCGCACCTCGAACGGTTCGCTGCCGAGATTGGCGAGGATCACCTTCACCTCGCCGCGATAGTCGTGGTCGATGGTTCCGGGAGTGTTGAGGCAGGTGACGCCGTGCCTGAGCGCGAGGCCCGAACGCGGCCGCACCTGCACCTCGTAACCCTCGGGGATGGCGATCGCGAAACCGGTCGCGACAGCATGGCGCTCACCGGGAGCGAGCGTCAGGTCCTCGGCGGCGACGACATCGAGCCCAGCAGCGCCGTCGGTGGCATAGGCCGGCGCCGGCAACCCCTCGCCGTGCGGCAGGCGCTGCAGCTGGATCTCGATCATTTCGACTTCCTTCGGCCGCCGCGGCCGCGCTTGGGAGCCGGGCCCTTGGCTGCCTTGGCGTCGATCCATTCGACCGCCTGATCGATCGTCACCGACTTCGGATCGGTGCCTTTGGGCAGGGTCGCGTGGGTCGTTCCGTCGCTGACATAGGGACCGTAACGGCCGGCCAGCACCTTTACATCCTTGTCACTGGCCGGATGCTTGCCAAGGACCGCGATCGGCTCGCGCGCCGCCCCGCCCTTGCGTCCCGCACCGGACGCGGCGTCGGCCAGCTTGGCGACGGCGGCATTCATGCCCGTCTCGAACACCTCCGCGGTCGAACCGAGCTTCGCATATTTGCCGTCATGCGCGAGATAAGGCCCGTAGCGGCCGATTGACGCGGTGATCGGCTTCCCGCTCTCGGGATGCGCGCCGATCTCCCGCGGAAGCGACAGCAGCCGTTCCGCAACCTCCTGAGTCACATCCTCGATGTCTTTCGGAATCGAGGCGCGCCTGGCCTCCTTGCCCTCGCCGCGCTCGACGTAGGGCCCGAACCGGCCGGTCTTGAGCAGGATCCCATCGCCAAGCTCGGTCGGGCCTTCGCTCTGCGCCTGGTCGCCGCCCTGGCCGAACTTCTGGGTATATTTGCAATCGGGGTAATTGGAGCAGGCGACGAATGCGCCGAACTTGCCGCCGCGCAGGTTGAGCCGGCCGTTGCCGCACTGCGGGCAGATGCGCGGATCGCTCCCGTCCTCGCGGGGCGGATAGAGCCACGGCGCGAGGAACTCGTCGAGCGCCGCCGTGATCTCCGATGGCTTCTGGTCCATGACCTCGCCGGCCTTGGGCTTGAAGTCGCGCCAGAAGTCGTCGAGCAGTTTCTGCCAGTCGAGCCGTCCTCCCGAGACGTCGTCGAGTTCTTCCTCGAGCTCGGCGGTGTAGTCATAGCTGACGTATTTCTCGAAGAAGCGCTCGAGGAACGCCGTGACCAGCCGCCCGCTCTCCTCGGGCACGAACCGGCCCTTGTCGACCCGCACATATTCGCGGTCCTTGAGCGTCTGCAGGATCGAGGCGTAGGTCGAGGGCCGGCCGATGCCGAGCTCCTCGAGCCGCTTGACGAGGCTCGCCTCGGAATAGCGCGGCGGCGGCTGGGTGAGGCTCTGCACGGCCTCGACCCCGGTCTTGGCCGGAGCGTCGCCATCGCGCAGCGCCGGCATGCGCGCGCCCTCCTCGTCCTGCGGATCGTCGCGGCCCTCGTCGTAGAGCGCCATGAAACCGGGGAAGAGGACGACCTGGCCGGTCGCCCGAAGCACCGCGCGGCCGGCTCCGTCGGTCAGCTCCACCGTCGTCCGCTCGAGCCGCGCCGATGCCATCTGGCTCGCCAGCGCGCGATTGTAGATCAGCTCGTAGAGACGCCCATGGTCGCCGGACGCAGCTCGCGACCGGTCGAAGTCCGTCGGACGGATCGCCTCGTGGGCCTCCTGCGCATTCTTGATCTTGCTCTGATATTGGCGCGGCTTGTCGGGGACGAAGCCGGCATCGTAGCGGTTCGCGATGGCGCGTCGCGCCGCGCTGATCGCCTCGGGCGCCATGTCGATCCCATCGGTCCGCATGTAGGTGATGAGGCCGTCCTCGTAGAGGCCTTGGGCGACACGCATGGTGTGGCTCGCGGCGAAGCCGAGCTTGCGCGCGGCCTCCTGCTGCAGCGTCGAGGTCGTGAACGGCGGCGGGGGATTCTTGGCAAACGGCTTGGTCTCGACCGACGACACGGTGAAGCGGCCGGCTTCGACGACAGCCTTGGCGGCATCGGCCTCGCCGCGGTTGCCGATCGTCAGCCGCTCGATCTTCCGGCCGTCGAGCTGGACCAGCCGGCCGGTGAAGCTTTGCCCGTCCTTTTCGAAGGTCGCGCTGACCGACCAATATTCCTGTGGCCTGAAGACCTCGATCTCGCGCTCGCGGTCGACGATCAGCCGCAACGCGACCGACTGCACCCGCCCCGCGGACTTCGCGCCCGGAAGCTTGCGCCACAGGATCGGCGACAAAGTAAAGCCGACGAGATAGTCCAGCGCCCGGCGCGCTCGGTAGGCGTCGATCAGGTCCTCATCGAGGCCGCGCGGCTTCTTCATCGCCTCGGTCACCGCCGAGTTGGTGATGGCGTTGAAAGTCACGCGCTGGACGGTGGCCGGAAGCGCTTTCTTTTGCCGGAGCACTTCCTGGACGTGCCAGCTGATCGCCTCGCCTTCGCGGTCGGGGTCGGTGGCGAGGACCAAAGTGTCGGCGTTCCTGGCCTCGTCCGCGATCGCCTTGAGCTGCCTCGAGCGGTCGGGCGAGACCTGCCATTCCATCGCAAAATCCTGGTCCGGGTCGACCGACCCGTCCTTCGGCGGGAGGTCGCGCACATGGCCGAAGGAGGCGAGCACTCGGTGCCCGCCGCCCAGATATTTCTCGATGGTCTTCGCCTTGGCCGGCGATTCGACGACGACCAGTTTCACGACAAGTCCTCACGCATACGCGTAAAGGTGGGGCTGAAGATTCGGCGCCGTCAAGCGGACCGCAGGCTCACCCGACCGCCCGCGTGGCGGTCAAGGCGGCCGGCGAGGTCGAGCTCGAGCAGGGCCATCTGCACCGCGCCCGAGCTGGCGCCGGACAGGCGGATGATCTCGTCGACCGGGACCGGCGACGGCCCGAGCAGCCCTTCGACCTCACCGAGCACATCCTCGCCGTTGGCGGACTCGCCTGCGCCGTGATCATAGGCGCTCGGCGGTGACGCGACCCGACGCTCGAGCGGCCGCAGCGCTTCGACCACGTCGGCGGCGGACTGGACGAGCGTGGCTCCGTCGCGAATCAATTGATTGCAGCCCTGGGCGCGCGGATCGAGCGGCGACCCGGGCACGGCCATGACCTCCCGCCCGGCTTCGGCGGCCAGCCGGGCGGTGATCAGCGACCCGGACCTGGGAGCAGCTTCGACGACCACCGTTCCAGCGCTGACCCCGGCGATGATCCGGTTGCGGTAGGGGAAGTGGCGCGAGCGCGGCTCGGTCCCCGGCGGCATTTCGGCAAGAACCAGCCCGCGCTCGTACAGCGCCTTCTGCCGCTCCTCGTTTTCCGGCGGGTAATAGACGTCGATTCCACCGGCGACGATCCCAATGGTGCCCGTCTCCAGCGCACCGTCGTGGGCGGCGCTGTCGATGCCGCGCGCCAGGCCCGAGACAACCACCACATTTTCGCTTCCGAGATCGTACGCGAGGCCGCGGGCGAAGCGGCAGGCGGCGGCCGACGCGTTGCGCGCGCCGACGATCGCCACCGCCAGCCTGTCGAGCAGGCTGAGATTGCCGCTCGCCGTCAGCAGCGGCGGAGCATCGTCGAGCTCGGCGAGCAGCCGCGGATAGAGCCCCTGCCCGATCGCCAGGTAGCGCGCCCCGGCCTTCTCGACGGCGGCGATCTCGCGCTCGGCCTGGTCGCGGGTCCAGAGACGCGGCGGGGCTCCGCCGCCGCGCCGGGCAAGGTCGGGCACTGCGGCGAGCGCTTCCGCCGCGCCGCCGAACCGGGCGATCAGCTGCCGATAGGTGACCGGGCCGATGCCGGCCGTGCGCACCAGCCTCAGGCGCTCGACGAGGTCTTCGATCCTATGCGTGGCTCGGTTCCTTTCCAAAGGCGGAGGATATTTTCGCGATGCTTCCACAGACCGAGCACAGCGAAACCGAGCAGCATTGCAAAAAGTGAGGAATGGAGAATAGCAGCAGTGATCGGCGCGCTGATCGCCGCCGCGATTCCGGCAACCGACGAGATTCGGATCGTCGCAGCCAGGACCAGCCAGACGATCGCATAGATCAGCGCGGCGGGCCACAACAGGGGAATGAGGACTCCAAAAAACGTGGCGAGCCCCTTGCCGCCACGAAACTTCAGCCAAATCGGATACAAATGCCCGATAAACGCGCCAGCCGCGGCGAAGCGCGCGGCAAGGTCATTGAGCGGATCGCTGAACAGCTGCCGGGCGATGAGGATCGCGGCGGTCGCTTTGAGACAGTCGAGGACGAGTGTCGCTACGGCCAGCGGCTTGCTTCCCGTCCGAAGCACATTGGTCGCGCCAATGTTACCTGAGCCGATCTTGCGGATGTCGCCCTTGCCGGCAAGGCGGGTGAGGATCAGCCCGAACGGGATGGATCCGAAAAGGTAGCCGAGCAGCAGCGCCAGGATCGTTTCACGGCTCATGCGTTCGTCGTAGCAAACCCGAACAGAGGTGCAACTTGCAGCTGTTGGAAGTGCGCGCCACAGAGCTCCCGTGGACCTGAATGCGCCGATCCTGTTCTTCGATTCCGGGGTCGGCGGCCTGTCGGTGCTGGGCCCGACGCTCGAGCTGCTGCCGAATGCGCCGGTCGTCTATGCCGCGGACAGCGCCGGCTTCCCCTACGGGACGAAGACTGAGTCGGAGCTGGCGACACGGGTGCCGGCGCTGCTCGGCCGCCTCGTCGAGCGCTTCCGTCCGCGGCTTGTGGTCATCGCGTGCAACACCGCGTCGACGATCGCGCTCGACCACGCCCGAGCGGCGCTCGACCTGCCGGTCGTCGGAACCGTCCCGGCGATCAAGCCGGCGGCGGAAATGTCCAAGACCCGAGTGATCGGCGTGCTCGGCACGGAAGCGACCGTGCGCCAGCCCTATGTCGACGACCTCGCGGGGAAATTCGCGGCCGACTGCACGATCGTCCGCCACGGCTCACCCGAGTTGGTCGAGCTGGCCGAGGCGAAGCTCGCCGGCGACGATGTCGGGATCGAAGCGGTCAGAGGCGCCGCGCAGCCGATGTTCGCTGGTCCCGACGGCAACCGGATCGACACCGTCGTCCTCGCCTGCACGCATTTCCCGCTGCTCGCTGCCGAGCTTCGGACCGCGTTCCCCAATGTCGCCTACGTCGACGGCGGACCCGGCATCGCGCGGCGCATCGCCTGGCTCACCCGCGAGCAAGCCTGGCCTTCGGCGCCAAGTCCCGGGCTCATGGTGCTGACCTCGAATGCGCGCACTCCATTGCTGGCGGCGCTCGCCGGGTTCGGAATTGGGGAGGTCCGGACGCTCTGAAATTGGATTACCGCGCCGCCAGATTTAATGGCAACCGGAGTGGAAATCGCCGAAAGTGCGGGTTAAAGAGCGGCTCGAGCGAGGTACCCCGTTGGACTACAACCGCATCTTCGAGGAGGCGATCGGCCGGCTTCACGACGAGGGCCGCTATCGCGTGTTCATCGACATCCTCCGCACCCGTGGCCAATACCCGAACGCGCGCTGCTTCGGCGGCAACGGCCCGAAGCCGATCACCGTCTGGTGCTCCAACGACTATCTAGGCATGGGCCAGCACCCCATCGTGATCGAAGCGATGGAGAAGGCCCTGCGCGAAGTCGGGGCCGGATCCGGCGGCACTCGCAACATCAGCGGCAACACCCATTATCATACCGAGCTCGAGGCCGAGCTCAGCGGCCTTCACGGCAAGGAAGCGGCGCTCCTCTTCACCTCGGGCTACGTGTCGAACGAGGCGGCGCTGTCGACGCTCGGCAAGCTGCTGCCGGGCTGCCTGATTTTCTCGGACGAGCTCAACCACGCCTCGATGATCGCGGGGATCAAGAATTCCGGCTGCGACAAGCGCGTGTTCCGCCACAACGACCTCGAGCATCTCGAGGAGCTGCTCGCGGCCGAGGATCCGGAAACTCCAAAGCTGATCGCGTTCGAAAGCGTCTATTCGATGGACGGCGACATCGCTCCGATCGGAGCGATCTGCGACCTTGCCGACAAATATAATGCGCTGACCTATCTCGACGAGGTCCATGCGGTCGGCATGTACGGTGGCCGGGGCGGCGGCATCTCCGACCGCGACCAGCTCGCCGACCGACTGACGATCATCGAGGGCACGCTCGGCAAGGCGTTCGGCGTGATGGGCGGCTATATCGCCGCCGACAAGACGATCGTCGACTGCATCCGCAGCTACTCGCCCGGGTTCATCTTCACGACGTCCCTGTCGCCGGTATTGGTCGCGGGAGCGCTCGCCAGCGTGCGTCACCTCAAGGCGTCGTCCGAGGAGCGCGACTCGCAGCAGCAGGCGGCGGCGATGCTCAAGGCCAAGTTCGCCGCGGCCGGACTGCCGCTGATGGCGAGCTCGACCCACATCGTCCCGCTGCTGATCGGCTGCCCGATCCGCGCCAAGCGGATCAGCGACATCCTGCTCGCCGAATACGGCCTTTACGTCCAGCCGATCAATTACCCGACGGTCCCGCGTGGCACCGAGCGGCTGCGCTTCACTCCGGGGCCGTGCCACAGCGCGGAGATGATGGACGAGCTGACGGACGCACTGGTCGAAATTCTCGGCCGCGAGGAAATCCGGATCGCGGCCTGAGACTGGCGAATCCCGGCCGGTTCGCTTACTCCCTGCCTCATGCGCATCGCCCTCGCCGCCGACCATGCCGGCTACCTCCTCAAGGACGAGCTCGCCCGCTGGCTGAGCGAACAGGGCCATGACGTGACCGACCTCGGCACCAATGGCCCGGAGAGCGTCGATTATCCCGAATACGGCCGCAAGCTCGCCCGCGCGATCGCCGCCGGTGAGGCCGACCGCGGAATCGCGGTTTGCGGCAGCGGCGTCGGCATCTCGATCGCCGTCAACCGCGAGCCCAAATGCCGCTGCGCCCGGGTCGACGACCCGCTGTCGGCCGAGCTGGCGCGCGAGCATAACGACGCCAACGTCCTCGCGCTCGGCGGACGGCTCATCGGCAACGACATGGCCAAGGCGTGCGTCATGGCCTTTCTCGGCACCGCGTTCGCCGGAGGGCGCCACCAGCGCCGGGTCGACCAACTTTCCCAGGAACTGCAGGACAGCGACTGATGGCCACCGCAGCCGACCTCGAGCAGCAACAGCGCTACCGCGTCCCGCACGGCTTCTTCACGAGCAGGCTGGCGGAGATCGACCCGGCGGTCGAGGACGCGATCCGCGCCGAGCTCCACCGCGAACAGAACCAGATCGAGCTGATCGCCTCGGAAAATATCGTCAGCCGAGCGGTGCTCGAGGCGCAAGGCTCGGTACTGACCAACAAATATGCCGAAGGCTATCCGGGACGGCGCTATTACCAGGGGTGCGCGCCGTCGGACGCGGTCGAGACTCTGGCGATCGAGCGCGCGAAGGAGCTGTTCGGCTGCCAGTTCGCCAACGTCCAGCCGCATTCGGGCGCGCAGGCCAATGGCGCGGTGATGATGGCGCTTTTGAAGCCCGGCGACACGATCATGGGCCTCAGCCTCGCGGCCGGCGGCCACCTTACCCACGGCGCTCCGCCGGCCC
The DNA here is from genome assembly GCA_045811385.1 of Sphingomicrobium sp. Lineage (GTDB taxonomy): Bacteria > Pseudomonadota > Alphaproteobacteria > Sphingomonadales > Sphingomonadaceae > Sphingomicrobium. Next base: position 25,404 of record JBJMUB010000039.1, read on the forward strand.
AGTCGGGCAAGTGGTTCAACGCGGTCCAGTACGGTGTCCGCCAGGACGATCATCTGGTCGACTTCGACGAGGTCGAGCGCCTCGCGAAACAGCATCGGCCGAAACTGATCATCGCGGGTGGCTCGGCCTATCCGCGGCACTTCGATTTCGCTCGCTTCCGCGGAATTTGCGACGAGGTCGAAGCGGTGTTCCTGGTGGACATGGCGCATTTCGCGGGGCTGGTCGCGGCCGGCGAGCACCCCACTCCGTTCGGCCACGCGCACGTCGTCACCACGACGACCCATAAGACCCTGCGCGGCCCGCGCGGCGGAATGGTGCTGACCGATGACGAAGCCATCGCCAAGAAAATCAACTCGGCTGTCTTCCCGGGCCTCCAGGGCGGACCGCTGATGCACGTCATTGCCGCCAAGGCGGTCGCCTTCGGCGAGGCGCTGCAGCCCGAATTCAAGGCCTATGCGAAGGCGGTGATCGCCAACGCCCAGACGCTTGCCAACCGGCTCAAGGAGCGCGGCGCCGACCTCGTCGCCGGCGGGACCGACACGCATCTCGCGCTGGTCGACCTGCGCCCGCTCGGCCTGACGGGCAAGGACGCCGACGAGAGCCTCGAGCATGCCGGCATCACCTGCAACAAGAACGGCGTTCCGTTCGACCCCCTGCCGCCGGTCAAGACCAGTGGGATCCGGATCGGCTCGCCGGCCGGCACCACCCGCGGGTTCGGCCTCGCCGAGTTCCGCGACATCGGCGACATGGTCGCCGACGTGCTCGTCGGGCTCGCGAAGAACGGTCCCGAGAACAATGGCGAGGTCGAGCGGGCGGTGAACGGGCGGGTGCGCGACCTGTGCGCCCGCTTCCCGATCTACCAGGGATAGAGGATGCGCTGCCCGTTCTGCGCGCATGAAGACAGCCAGGTTAAGGACAGCCGCCCGAGCGAGGACGGCGCCGCGATCCGCCGCCGCCGCCAGTGCGAGGCGTGCGGCGCGCGCTTCACGACCTTCGAGCGGGTTCAGCTGCGCGACCTGACGGTGGTCAAGAAGGACGGCAAGCGCGAGCCGTTCGACCGCGACAAGCTCGCCCGGGCGATCGGCCATGCGACGCGCAAGCGCGAGGTCGATCCGGCCAGGATCGATCGGCTGATCAGCGGAGTGCAGCGCCAGATGGAGACGCTCGGCGACGAGGTCACTTCCGTGCGGATCGGCGAGGCGGTGATGGCCGGGCTGCGCGCGCTCGACCACGTCGCCTACATTCGCTTCGCCAGCATCTATAAAGACTTCAGCGACCCGGGCGATTTCGCCGAGATCGCCGAGCGGGTGGAAAAGGAAGCGACCCCGCCCGGCCACGACAAATTGCTGTGAGCCTGGTCAAACCAGTCATCGTCCTCGTCCGTCCGCAGCTCGGCCAGAATATCGGCAAGGCGGCTCGGGCGATGCTTAACTTCGGACTGACGGAAATGCGTCTGGTCGCGCCGCGCGACGGCTGGCCCAACCCCGACGCCGGGCCGGCGGCGAGCGGCGCGGACGTGGTGCTCGAGCAAGCGGTGTTGTTCGACACGGTCCAGCAGGCCGTCGCCGATTGCAGCCACGTCTTCGCTTCGACCGTCCGCCGCCGCGACCTCGTGCTGCCGGTGATCGGGCCTGCCGGGATGGCCGAGCAGATCGCCGCATCGCCGGAGCGCTCGGCGATCCTGTTCGGCCCCGAGCGCTCGGGGCTGGAAACGGAGGAAGTGGCGCTCGCCAACGCGATCGTGACGGTGCCGATCAATCCCGAGTTCGGGTCGCTCAACCTCGCCCAGGCGGTGATCCTGCTCGCCTACGAATGGTCGCGGTGGTCGGAGCTGGCGCAGCCGCCCGCCAAGCCGCTCGAAGAACCCGCGCCGCAGGGCGAGCTCGAGGGCCTGATCGGCCAGCTCGACTCGGAGCTCACGGCCAAGGGCTATTTCCACCCGCCGTCGCGCACCCAGGCGACCAGGAACACGATCCGGACGATCTTCACCAAAACCGGCTGGTCGTCGCGCGAGGTCAAGGCCGTTCGTGGAATTATCCGGGCGCTCGTCGATCCGCCGAGGCGCAGGGATTGACTGCCCCGCTTTGATCAGCGAAAGGGTCAACGCTCTGTATCTGGGGGTTTTTTCTATGTCCTTGATCGTCGCCGTGTTGCTTGTTTCGGCCCAGGCGGCCGCCACCCAACCGCCATCTGCCCAGGCGCCCGCAGTGTCGGTCGAAGCCGGCAAGAAGGCCAAGCAAAAGAAGATCTGCAAGTCGGACGACCTCGTCAGCGGTTCGCGCATGGCGCGGCGCCTGTGCCTGACCGAGGACGAGTGGGCTCAGCGCAATTCGGGAATGTCGCAAAGCGCTCGGTCCGGGTATAGCGGCAAGGCCGAGGACCGTTGAGCGTCGGTCCAGCTGTGAGGGGAATGACGATGCGTATTCTGAGCATTTCGGCCTGTGTTTGTCTCGGCATGGCGACCGCCGCCGCGGCCAAGGATCCGCCGACGGCGAAAGAGGATAAGATCGTCTGCAAGCGGCAATATGATGCCGACACCGGATCTCATTTCGCGGCTCCGAAGAAGGTCTGCCTGAAAAAGTCCGAGTGGAAAGAACTGGAAGCGGGCGTGGAGAGCTCGGTCGAAAGGATCCGCCAACAGGGCGGCGCCTGCCTGAAGTGCCTGACCCCCGGCAGCGGTGGACCCGGCTGAGTTCGCCGAGCGCACGGCCGCTTGTTGCAAACTTGACCTGGCCGCTCGCCGCCCCTAGGTGCGCCGCTCGCAATTGATCCCGCACGCCCGGTGAAGCGGTGGTCGCGCCAGTCGCAAGGACTGGCGGTGCGGTCCGGGCATTTGTGAAAAGCAAATTGGAGAATGTGACGTGACCAAGCGCACCAGCGCCAAATACAAGCTCGACCGCCGCATGGGCGAGAACGTCTTCGGACGCCCCAAGAGCCCGGTCAACCGCCGCGAATACGGCCCCGGGCAACACGGCCAGCGCCGCAAGAGCAAGATCAGCGACTACGGCATCCAGCTTCGCGCCAAGCAGAAGCTCAAGGGCTATTACGGCGACATCACTGAGAAGCAGTTCAAGCGGAACTATACCGATGCGACTGCGATGAAAGGCGACGCTTCGCAGAACCTGATCGGACTGCTCGAGCGCCGGCTCGACATGGTCGTCTACCGCGCCAAGTTCGCGCCGACGATCTGGGCCGCCCGCCAGCTGGTCAGCCACGGCCACATCCGGGTCAACGGGGTCAAATGCAACATCGCGTCACGCAAAGTCGACGTCGGCGACGTCGTCGAGCTCGGTGCGAAGGCGCAGGAGATGGCCCTGGTGATCGAGGCGCAGGGCCTCGCCGAGCGCGACATCCCCGATTACGTCGTTCCCGACGGCACCTCGAAGATCACCTTCTCGCGCGTGCCGAAGCTCGACGAAGTGCCCTATCCGGTGCGGATGGAGCCCAACCTCGTGATCGAGTTCTACTCGCGCTAATCCGCTCGAATCGCAAACCAGGAAGGCGGCCCTCGCGGGTCGCCTTTTTTGTTGCTAGGCGCGCATCCCGATGACCCGGCCACCCCTCCCCGAATGGGCGCCGCACGAGGCGGTGTGGATCGGTTTTCCGAGCGATCCGGAGCTGTGGCTCGGCGACCTCAAGCCGGCGGAGCGCGAAGTCGCGGCCTTCGCCAAGGCGGTTCACGCCGGCGGCAAGGGCGAGAAAGTGTGGCTGGTCGCGGCGCATGACGGAGCGGCGGCGAGCGCGCGCGAGCTGGCGCCGTTCGCCGAAGTCGTCGTCGAGCCGTTCGGCGATATCTGGCTGCGCGACACCGGGCCGATCGTGCTCGGTTCGGGCATGCAGCGGCGGGCGCAAGGCTTCGGCTTCAACGGCTGGGGCGGCAAATACGATCTCGACGGCGATCAGGACATCGGCGCGCGGCTGGCGAACCGCGCCCGCTTGCCGTTCGCGAAGGCCGGCTGGATTCTCGAAGGCGGAGCGATCGACGGCGACGGATCGGGGACCGTCGTCACCACCGAGCAATGCCTGCTCAACCCCAACCGCAACAGGCTGACCCGCGGGGAGGTCGAGCAGCGGCTGCTCGAGGACCTCGGGTTCGAGCGAGTCGTCTGGCTCGGCTCGGGGCTGATGAACGACCATACCGACGGCCATGTCGACAACCTCGCGCGGTTCGTCGCGCCGGGTCGAATCGCGATCCCGAATCTGGGCCGCGACGACCCCAACGAGGCCGTCTTCAGGGACGCGGCGCGGCGGCTGCGCTCGACCCGGCTCGACGTCGTGACCCTGCCGACGCCGGGGCGGATCACCGACGAGGACGGCGACATCGTCCCGGCGAGCTACATGAACTTCTATATCGGCAACGCCGCGGTCGTCGTTCCGCAATATGGCGCGCCCAACGACCGCGCGGCGGTCGACGTCGTCCAGGCGCTGTTTCCCGACCGGATGGCCGTCGGACTTCGGGCGGACCATATCCTGACCGGCGGCGGAAGCTTCCACTGCATCAGCCAGCAGGTTCCCGCTTAGCCAGCCGCACAACCGTTCGCCCTGAGCCTGCCGAAGGGCTGTCGTCTGTTGAAAGAGAAGGCAGTGCTTCGACAAGTTCAGCACGAACGGATTTGGGATTCACACCATCAGTGACTAACTCGCAGCCATGACCAGCCTAAAAGTCGCCGCGCTCCAGCTTGCCTTCACCGACGACACGGTCGCCAACATCCGCGCGGTGAGCGAGCTTGTCCGCGAGGCGGCTTCCAAGGGCGCCGAAGTGGTGCTCCCGCCGGAGCTGTTCGAAGGACCCTATTTTTGCCGGGTCCAGGACGAGGGCCTGTTCGCCAACGCCCGGCCGACCGCCGAGCATCCTTCCGTGCTGGCGATGCAGGAGCTGGCCAGGGAGCTGAAAATCTGGATCCCGACCAGCTTCTTCGAGGCCGACGGGCCGCACCATTACAACAGCCTCGCCATGGTCGGGCCCGATGGCAAGGTCGCGGGAGTCTACCGCAAGAGCCACATCCCCGACGGACCGGGCTACGAGGAGAAATTCTACTTCCGCCCGGGCAACACCGGCTTCAAGGTATGGGGCGGGCCGCATTTGTCGACGCTCGGAGTCGGCGTGTGCTGGGACCAATGGTACCCGGAAACCGCGCGCGCGATGATGCTGATGGGCGCCGACATCCTCTTTTACCCGACCGCGATCGGCACCGAGCCGCACGACCCGGACCTCGACACCTCGCGGCTGTGGCGCCGCGCCATGATCGGCCACGCGGTATCGAACGTCGTCTCCGTCGTCGCCGCCAACCGCATCGGTGTTGAAGGCGGCCAGCGCTTCTACGGCCACAGCTTCGTATGCGACGAACGCGGCGACATCCTCGCGGAGCTCGGAGCGGAGGACACCGGCGTGCTGGTCGCGACGCTCGACCTTGCCGCGGCGAAGAAACACCGCGCCGCCTTCGGCTTCTTCCGCGACCGCAGGCCCGAGCTTTACGGGCGGCTCGTGGAGGACGTTTGATGAAGGTTCGGCGGATACTCGCGAACGAAACTGGCCGTGCGCTCCAGGTGATGGTGGAGCCCTGGCCAGATCGTTACAATCTCAGAGCCGGCGAAAAGTTGGAGCTGGTCTACGAGCCTATTGCCGACCAGCCTTTTGAGATCGTCGTCCTGCCGGAGTCCATCGCGCTTTATCCCGACGCCAACAGCCTCGAGACTCTCATTGACGGCAAACCTGCCGAGGGCCGGAGCTGGACTGACTAGCGCAGCTGGAGTGCCCGCCCGAACACGGTCTCGAACATCGCCGCATCCAAGCGCCCCGTGTTCTGGTTGTAGCGCGAGCAATGGTAGCTCGACAGCAGGATGCGGCCGTCGGGTCCGGCATTTTCGGCGCCGTGGCCGAACTTAGTCGACGACGGCGGCAGGCCGAGCGCGCGCGCGGCGGCGACGTGGGCGATCTGGCCGAGCGCGACCAGCACCCGCACGTTCGGGAGCGCGGCGAGCGCCGCTTCGAAATAGGTGCGGCAGGTGGCGATTTCCGCGGGGATCGGTTTGTTGGCGGGCGGCAGGCATTTGACGGCGTTGAGGATGATCGCGCCCTTGAGCTCGAGCCCGTCGTGCGGGTCGGCGCGATATTCGCCTTCGGCCAGACCGAACTTCAGTAGCGTCGCGTAGAGCAGCTCGCCGGCGAAATCGCCGGTGAACGGCCGGCCGGTGCGGTTGGCGCCGTGCTTGCCCGGCGCGAGGCCGACGATTCCCAGCCACGCGTCGCGGTCGCCGAACGCCGGCACCGGCGCGTTCCACCAATGCGGGTGCTCGGCTCGGCACTCGTGCCGCAACGCGACCAGCCGCGGGCACAGCGGGCAATCGCGCGGCGCTTCGGCTTCGGGGATCGGCGACAGGTCGGCGGGTTGGGCCACGCTTCCTCATACCGTTCGTGCTGAGCTTGTCGAAGCACTGTCCTTTCTTCTAGCGCCGAAACGGAAAGGCAGCCCTTCGACAGGCTCAGGGCGAACGGGTGTTAGTGGCTGAACCGCCTTATCTCTACGCCATCGCGATCGGGTCGAACCGTCCGCACGGCCGCCACGGCCGCCCGGCCGGCGTGGTCGAAGCCGCAATCGCGCGCCTGGACCGGGATTTCGGCCTGTTCGATGCCTCGCCGATCGTTCTCAGCGCGGCTCACGGCGGCGCCGGCCGCGACTTCGCCAACGCCGTCGCGCTGGTTGAGGCCAACCTCGAGCCGCCGGAGATGCTGCGCCGACTCAAAAGCATCGAGCGCGACTTCGGCCGGCGTCGCGGCCGCCGCTGGGGCCCGCGCGTCCTCGACCTCGACATCGCCCTGTGGAGCGGAGGCAAATGGCGCTCGCCGAGTCTGACGGTTCCCCACCCGCCGCTGCGCACGCGCAGCTTCGTACTCCGGCCGCTCGCCGCCATCGCCCCGAACTGGCGGGTCCAAAGGGCGCTCACCGTGCGCCATCTCGCCCACCGCCTTGCCCGGCGCGCGCCGCGCGGGTAACCGCCGCCCGGTGGGCCCTTAGCTCAGTCGGTAGAGCAACTGACTTTTAATCAGTAGGTCGCTGGTTCGAATCCAGCAGGGCTCACCAGCCTTCGCCTTCTCGGGCGAGGCTGGCCCGCCACCGCCACAGAAGCGAGGCCGAGCAGTGTCCAGTGCAGCGTTCCCGCGAAGCGCGCGAGTTCCCGTCGAAACGGCATCGCAAGCGCTGATGCGGCGCGAGACCCGAGTGACCTATCGCGACGTTCCCAAGACGTTGCTCGACGAACCCCTGGCCGAGATGAGCTGGCAGATGCTTGACGATCGCTTCCTGCTTCGCGGCGAGGGCCATCATTATTTCCATTACCGCAAGGGCGACGGGATCGCCGTCGAGCGCGGCCTGGACGCCGACATCAGCGAAGAATCTTTGTGGCTGAACGGCAGCGTCTATTCGGCCATCGCCAGCATCAACGGCCTCGTTCCGATCCATGCCTCCGCCGTGGCATTCGACGGACAGGTGTTCGCCTTCAGCGCGCCGGCGGCGGGAGGAAAATCGACCCTCGCCGCTGCGTTGGCCAGTCACGGCCTGCCCCTGTTCTGCGACGACACGCTGGTGCTCGATCTATCCGGCCCTGACCGGGTGACCTGTCTGCCCGGCCATAAGCGCCTGAAGCTCAGGGCAGACTCGATCGAGCTAACTGGAGCGATCGCTGAGGAAAAGGTCTCGACAACGGTCGACAAATATTACGCCCGGCCGGCTGGCGGCGATGTCGGTGTCGCGCTGCCTCTGGCGGAGCTGATCTTCCTTGAGGATGGGCCGGATCTGGAAATCACGCCGATCGACGGCGCCGAGCGAATGGTGCGCCTCCTTGACGATCACCAGACCGCGCATCTGTTCGCGGCCGCGCAGCAACTCGATCGGGCCGCGCGCTTCGCGCATCTTCATCGCCTGGGGAGTCAGATCAAAATGGCTCGGCTCACGCGGCCTCGCGATCGTTCACGCTTCGCGGAATCCGTCACGCTCGCAGCTGAATATGTCGTCTGCGGCCGCCCGCGATGAGCTCCATCGTCAAGCGCAGCGACCGCTTCACCGAAGCCGATATCGATGACGAAATCGTCGTCATGCGGCTCGACAACGGCGAGTTCTTCTCCCTGTCTGGGACCAGCGCCCAGATCTGGCGACTGATCGACGGCTGTCGTGATCGGACTGCTCTGGTGGCCGCGCTCGCTGCGGAATTCGACGCCGACGAGGGCCGGATCGCCGCCGACGTAGACGCCTTCCTGGTTGAGCTAGAAGAGTCAGGCCTGCTTGCCAGGGACTGAACGATGGCGCGGTCGATGGCGCACGGCGAAAGCCTCGGCGCTGCTGTGCTGGGCGCGGCTGCTGATCGCCTGGATCCCGTTCGACCGGTGGCGCGGAACGCTCGGGTTCGACGGCCCCGTTCGGTTATCCGATGCGCGCCGCCACGCCGCCGTCGTCGAATGGGCAGCGAGACGCCTGCCGTTCGCTTTCAAATGCCTTCCGCGGGCGATGGCGCTCAGCTGGATATTGCGCCGAAAGCGCCTCGGCCACACGGTCGTGTTCGCCGTCCGTCCCGCGCAGCTGCGGAATTCCGCCGACAGTCTTCATGCTTGGGTCGAGGTTGGCGGAACGACGCTGATCGGAGAGCTGCCGGGCCCATGGCTCGAGACCCTTCGGCTCGGCGTTTGAGGCGGTTGGGCAGCTCGCAATGTCAGTGGTTTTGCTTACAACCGGGTTCATGGTCCCCGCTATCGCGAACAGCCATGGGTGCGGACCGGGATCACGGGATGATCGACCATGTTAGCACTCGCCTGGCCTTGGGCGGGTTCGCAATCAGATAGAGACCTGACCGTCCGACTCGGTGCATCGCTCTGCGCAGGGATTGGTGGCCACGCGGGCGTAGCTGAAATCGGCGGCATCCATTTTGCCTACCGGCCGCTTCGGTCCACCCCGGCGCTCAGCCGTGCCTGGCGCCCGGCAGTGCTCCCCGATGGACGCACCGTCGTCTTTCACGGCTATTTCGACAATGCCCCCGATGTGGCTGCCGAATTGGGTATCCAGCAGGGCGATCCGGCCCGACTCTACGGAATGGCGGTCGAGCGATGGGGCGAGGAAGCCGATCGCCGCATAATTGGCGAATATTGCGCGGTAATCGTTGATCGAGCGAACTGGCGACTTCGGTTGGCGCGCAGCGCGCTTCGCGCACCGCCGCTGGTCTATTACCACGACGAGCGTCTGGCAGCCGTGGCGTCGGTGCCGCGCGCGCTGTTCGCCGCCGGCGTCGAGCAGCGCCTCAATGAGGCTCACGTAGCCGACAGTGCCCTAAACAACTTCACCGACCGGGAATCGAGCTGGTTCGAGAATGTCATACGAGTCCCAGTCGGATCGACCGTCGAACTGAAGCGAGGGCAACCGCGCGAATTGCGCAAATATTACGATCTGCTGTTGGCGCCGAATGTGCGGATGAACAGCGATGCGGAGTATATTGCTCGTGCCCATGAACTTCTCGACGACGGCGTTCGCGCCTGCCTCTCCGGCTTCGATCGTCCCGGGGTCGCGCTATCGGGCGGTCTCGACTCCCCCCAGGTTGCCGTGCGTGCCTTGGCAGCCGCGCCTCACCGGGGACCGTTGCCGACCTTTACGTTCCACCCCGAACCGGGGTTCGATGGGCGGATCGAATTCGCCAAGGTCGCTGACGAGCGCCCATTCGTCGAGGCCTTCGCAAGGATGCATCCGGGGCTGGAGCCGCATTTTACCGCCAATGAGGGCTACGGACACGACTACCGTTGGAACGACTTTTTCCATTGCATGGGCGGTGCACCGAACGGCCTCTGCAACATGTATGTGTTTCACGGCCTTCTCTCGGGCGCGGCCAAGCGCGGATGCGACCTTCTCCTGATCGCGGAGTGGGGCAACTACACATTCAGCGACAAGGGCGATTGGGGGTATGTCGAATATTTCCTCAAGGGCCACTGGCGACAGCTCTGGCTGGCCCTGTCGCGACCGCCGAATCTGACGGGGTCGATTCTCCGCCGGTTCATCGCTCGGACCGCCTCCGCCTTGCTGCCCGCTTCCTTGTGGCGAATGCTTCGGCGAGCGCTATTCCCGAACGATCGGTTCTTCCTCGATCTCATGCAGCCGCTCACGCAAAGGCATCGCCGCGAATCCGGGGCGGATGACCGGCTGAAGAAGACCGGAATGATTCACCAGCGCTACCAGCCGAGGAACCGGCGCCACGCGCAGAAACTCCTGTTCCTCAACAGCGACGGCGAAGCGGCCGAGATTTATCAAGCCTTCGAGCAAATGTACGGCGTCGCGATCCGCGACCCGATGGCCTATCGGCCGTTCGTCGAGTTCTGCTTCGGCTTGCCCGTCGAGATGTTCATGCGCGACGGTCAATTGCGCTGGCTCGCCAAGCAGATGGCGGAAGGAATCATGCCCGAGGAACAGCGGGCCAACCGGGTAAACGGCCGATGGGACGCGGATTGGCACCTGCGCATCGGCCGTCGCCGCAAGGATTACATCGCCGAGCTCGATCGCCTGGCACAGGACGAGCGAATGTCGTCGATTCTCGACATCCCGCGATTGCGAGCAGCGCTCGAGGATTGGCCCGAGCACACCGAAACCGATCCGCAAAAGTACTTCGCGCCGGAATTCGCTGTTCCGCGCGGGCTCTTGACCGCGCGCTTTGTCAATTATGTCGAGGGCCGCAATGTCCTTTAGGCGGCGGCTTCAGATTCTTGCAACTACAGCTGAATTCGACCATTCGAAGGTTCTGGGCAGACACCTGTCCGTTGAGTCGGGAGCGAGCGATGACCAGACGACTGCTCGGGAAAGTATGGAACAAGCCAGAGCTCAAGCGTCTTGGCCAAATCAAGGACGTCGCGAACGCGCAGGGGACCGGCAACCAAGCGGCGACGACAAAGACCTGATTCCGGCGCGCGGCCACGGTTTCCAGCCACATTCGATCGCCGCCTGACCAGCGGGCCTCACGCACTTCCGGCGCCGGCGACTAAGCAGTGCTGGGGGAAGCCTCGACGGAATTCCGGCTGATCGTCGATTGTTGCCGCCGAGCCTTCGCGGGTGGCCGCGGCGAGCGCAGCTGTGGGCATCTTCTGTCGGCTGTCGACTGGGGCCGATTTGCGCGGCTTGCCCGCTTTCACCGCGTCCAGGGGCTGGTCTGGAACGCCCTTGCCGAGCGCCGCGAGGCCTTGCCGGACGACGTAGCGGTGGTCCTGTCCTCCGACGCCCGTACAATCGTCGCGACGAACCTCGCCATCGCTCGCGAATGCGCCGAACTGCGGGATGCTTTCGAAGGACGGGGCGTACCTTCGCTGTTCCTCAAGGGCCTGACCGTCGCCGCGCTCGCTTATCGCAAGCCGATGCTGAAGATGGGTTGGGACATCGACGTGCTCGTCGCCGAAGCCGACGTCGTCGAAGCCGCGGCGGAACTCGAGGCGCGCGGCTACCTGCGAACGATCCCCGACACCGACACCGATCTTTCGAAATGGCATGGGCGGCGCAAGGAATCGGTTTGGAGCCGCCCGGAGCAGGCGCTTTACATCGAACTTCACACGCGGCTCGCGGACAATCGCCGGCTGATCCCGAGCATCGGGATCGATTCGCCGCGCCAAGAGGTCGCAGTCGCCGACGGGATCACGCTGCCGACCCTCGCCCGCGACGAGCTGTTCGCGTACCTGTGCGTCCACGGCGCTTCCAGCCTGTGGTTCCGGCTGAAATGGATCACCGATCTCGCGGCGCTTCTCTCGCATTGCTCGGCAGACGAAATCGAGCGGCTCTGCCGCCGCTCGCAAGAGCTGGGCGCGGGCCGTGCCGCCGATCAGGCACTGCTGCTGGCCGATGATCTCTACGGCTCGCTGACCGACACCGGCCTCGCCGACCGGCTTCAGCAGAGCCGGGCCGCGCGCTGGCTGGCGTCCGCCGCGTTCAGCCAGTTGGTGGCCAACACCGAAGGCCGAGAACCGACCGCGACACTGCTCGGCACCTTGGCCATCCACTGGACCCAGCTCTTGCTGCTTCCCGACGCCGGCTTCGCGGCCGGCGAGGCTTACCGCCAGGTTCGCGATTCGATCGCTTAGTCGAGCACCACGTGCCGCGTCGGGCGGAGGTCGGAGGTGTCCGCGGCGGCCGCTCGGCGCCGCCGGACCAGCAGCGCGAGACACATCGCGAAGCAGCTGGCGATCGCCGCGGTCCGCAACGGAAAGTCGACGATGCTGTGAATCAGGATCGCCGCCGACGCAACCGCCGCCGCCCGTGCGAAGGGATCGGGATCCCGGCGGCGCCACGCGTTCCACGCCGCCTTTCCCCACCAACCGAGGAACAGGACCAGGACAATCAGTCCCGGGACGCCCGTTTCGAGGGCGAGCTCGACATAATCGTTGTGCGCATGGTTGACGTAAGTGTTGGGGTCGAGCCGATCGTGGTCTTCATAGACCGCGTAGACCTCGCGGAATGATCCCAGGCCCGAGCCGAACGGCATGAAGTCGCGAATCGCATTGAGCGACGTCTGGAGGATTTCCGCGCGCGACTGGACCGAGGTTTCGGCATTCGATCGCAGCGCCGACGAGCTGCTGAGGGGCGTCGTCGTCAGCCAGCCGATCGCACCGATCAGGAGGAGCCCGGCGAGCGGCGCCAGCCAGCCGAACGCACGGCTGCGGCTGGGAAGGACGATCAACGCGCTGGCGAGCAGCACCGGAACGGCGAGGCCATAGCCGGCGAGCGACCCGTTCAGGGCAATGCCGACGGCGATCACGACGGCGCCGCCTGCGACCAGCGCCAGCATCGCCGAGTAACGCTGCGCGTTGCGGCCGCCGGATCGGGTCGATGCGAGCGCAGCGGCGAGGAACGGGAGGGTTATGACGAGCAAGGTCGCCATGTGATTGGCGTTGGCGAAAAAACCGGTCGCTACCCCGTAAGTGGTCTGGGGGTAGAAGTACCAGGGCGAGCTCGCGGGATCGGTGCTGCCCACCTGAAGCGCGCCAATCAGGATGCCGGCGAAGGTCGCGGCGAGTACGGCGGCGATGAGGGGGCCGGGGTGCGGCCCGAGCCGCCAGTAGCCGACGAGCACGGCCAGCGGCGGGACCAGCGACAGCAGCGAGGACAGGCTGTCGTAGGGCGCGACCGAGAGGGGCAGCGCGGGCGGCGGAATTCCGAGGATGCGATAGCCGTCGGCGATCGACTGTCGTCCGCCGAGACCTTGCCAGACGCTCGTCGGCAGCGGAATCAGCTGTAGTGCCACGATGGCCAGGGCGATCATGGCCAGCCACAACAGCTGCCGCTGGTCGCGGTTGAGCGACTGGTCCGGACGGCGCGCAACGGCCCACACGAGCAGGCCGAGGCCGAGCAGCTGCAGGACCATGTTGGCCCAAGCGCTCTGCCTGCTCCCGCCTAGCGTGAGGCACAGCAGCACATAGGCCGGCACGGCAAGGCTCGCGAAACGCCTAACCATTGCCGGGGACCCGAACCAGGCTCAGCCCGGAAATCGTGACTTCAATCTGCTGCGGGATCTCCGGAGCGCTGCCCGTCAACTGGAGATTCTGGGCGCCGCAGTCCGTCGGCGGCACGTCGAACTGAACGCCTCCGGCCGCCCGACGGGCGTCGCTCAGCGGAAGCGACAGCAGGACCTGGCCCGTCGGCGCGCAGCTGATCGTCCATTTGAGGCTCGCCGCGGGGCCCGCCGCGCCCGACACGCGCATGGCGAGGCGGTAGCGGCCGGAGCTCAAAACCAGCAGCTGGCCGGCGAGCACGCCGTCCTCCTGACCGTAAAAGATCAGGTGCAGCCGCCCGTCGCCCTGCGGCTCGGCCAGGCCGGCGGTCGACGACGTGAGTGTCCAGTTGAATGGGGCAGAAGCATCGCTGCCTTCGAACCTGGCGTCGAAGATCGAATTGGGCGCCGGCCGAACGTGACCGAGCCGCGCCCAGATCCGTTGCGCCTTGCCATATTGCCGCGCCTTGATCAGCGACTGCAGGAGCGTTTCGGTCCATTGCGGCGCCTTGGGGCTCGGCGTCGCCAGGCCGAGAATCAAGTCGGCGTTGCGGGCATCGGTGGCGAGGGTCGTCAGCGCGGCCTGCTCGAGCCCCCGATCCGAGCGGAACAGCGCCCTCAGTTGCGGCTGGGTCCGCGGATCCTTGGCATACGAGGCAACGAACGGGGCGAGATCGTTCACTCCGTCCGGAATCATGCGCGCCAGGATTGCGATCTCGCGCAGCCCCCGCGGAGCATCCCCCCGACGAAAATATTGCTCGGCGAGGAAATAGCGTGCCGGGATCGACCGCCCGTTGCGCAGCCGGGCGGCGACGAACGCCGCCGTGGCGAGCCGCGAATTGCCCGCCATCTGGCCTTCGACGCCGCGAACGAGGAAGGGCTCGGGCGCGAGGGGCGCCTTCATCGCCGCATCGCGGATCAGGTCGAGGGTGGCGGGCGCGACCGGCTTTCGAGCGCGCGCGCTCAGTCCGATCTGCGTGAGACCAAGCCACAGCTGCGACGAAGGATGCGACGGCCAGACGCGCGCAGCGAGCTGCGGATTGGTCTTGGCGGATTGGACCACAACGGCGTTGCGGACGACCACGACCGCGAGGAGGAGCGCCGAGACTCCGGCCAAAATCGATCGCCAGTTCAATGGTAAAATCCCCGCTCCGAATCGCTCAGCTATCGACGCCCTGAGGAATCATGAGAATCTCGGTGCGCTTCTTATCGACCTTTCCATAGCCGTAGCCGTAGCCATAGCCATAGCGATTGTATCCATAACCACTACCGCTGCCCGTTGCCTTGGTCAGGGTCGCTCCGAGGACATGAGCGCCGGTCGCTTCGATCCGGTTGAGCGCTTCGATGCCCGAACGGGTGCGAGTCCGGCCGCTTTCAACCACGAACATGACGTGTCCGCAGGCCGATGCCAACAACGGAACGTCGGCCAGACCGAGCGCCGGAGGACCATCGACGATCACGACATCGAATTGCTCGGCCGCCTCGTTGAGGATGGTTCGCATCCGCCCCGTCGATAGCAGGTCCGCCGGATTGGGCGGAACCGGGCCGCTCGCCAGCAGGGACAGGCCGTCGTGCTGGGTGTCGGCAACGTGAGCGACGAGCGGCTCATCGTTGGTCAGGAGCTTCGTAAGCCCGATCTTGTCCGAGGCCGCTTTGAAGGCCGGCTTGCGCAAGTCGGAATCGACCAGCAACACGCGCATCTCGCGCCGGGCGAAATTCTGGGCCAAGGCGAGCGCGGTCGATGACTTGCCTTCGCCCGGTTGGGTGCTGGTCACGAGCAGGACCTTGGGCATTCCCGTTTCCGTGCTGAAGCGCAGCGCCGCGGCCACCGCCGAATAGGCTTCGGAGACGACCGAGCCCGGATTCTTGAGATCCTCGACGAACGCTTCCCGAGCGCTCGTCTTGGGAACCGCGCCGAGGCAGGGGAGGCCGAGCTTGTCGCGGACGTCCTCGCGAGTCTTGATCGTGTCGCTGATGAACTCGAATGCCACCGCGGCGCCGATCCCCGTGACGAGCCCGCCGATCAGTCCCAGCAGCAAATTGAGCAGGAGATTCGGCTTGTAAGGCAGGCCCGGCGTGTCGGCCCGGTCAACGATCGACACCGGTGCCGTGCCGATTCCGCCCGCCACGCCGATCTCCTTGTACCGCTGGAGGAGCGCGTCGTAGAGGCTGCGGTTGGTGTCGACCTCACGCTGCAGGATCGTATATTGGATGCTGCGGCCGCGGAGGTTGAGAACAGCGCCCTTGAGACCCGCGACACGGGCCTGAAGCGCCCGCTCCGCCGAGAGCGCCGCACGATACTCCTGGAGCAGCGTATTGTTGCGTCCGCTCGCGGTTTGCGCGCCGGCCTGTCCGATCTGGCGTTTGAGCTCGCCGATCTGCGCCCGGATGCTCTGCATCTCCGGATGATCGGGCTTCATGAAGGTGCGCTTTTGCTGATAGTCGGCTTCGAGCGAGGCGAGTTGCTGTCGGAGCGGCTGCGTGCTCGCGGTAACCTCGCTGGTCGGCCCCGTGGCGAGCGCTGCGCGATAGGCGCCCTCGGCCGAGACGCGGCGCGCCGTGGCTTCCGCCAACGCCCTGTTGAGCGCGATCAGCGACTCGCCCTGGAGCGAGCCGGCATCGCTGTTGGCGGGCTTCCCGTCCGGCCCGATGGCGGTGTTGATGATGCCCTGCTGCTGCGCATAGGCGACGAGGCCGCGCTCCGACCGCTCGAGGTCCGACCGCGTCTTGGCGATCTGCCGCTCGAGAAATTTGCGCGCGTAAGCCGACGCTTCGTAGCGGCGCTGCAGCGACGAGTTGATGAAGCTTTCGGCAACGCCGTTGGCGATTAGCGCCGACAGCTGCGGCGAGGTCGAATCGAAGCTGAACCTGATCAGCTGGCCCTCCTTGGGGACTTCGGCCTTGAGGTTGGCGATGACCTTGCCGGTCGCCGTGTTGAGGCGGGTCGAGGCATCGCCCACCTGCGGTACGAAGTCCGGATTGTTGCCGAGGTTGAGCTCCTGAACCGTCCGTTGGGCGACACTCTTGCTGGTCAGCAGGCCGACCTGAGTGGCGACGATGTCGTAGGGGTCCTGATAGGTCTGGCGCTCCTTCGACTGCTCATCGCTGACTTCGAAATTGGGCGGGTTGACCTCGAGCGTCACCCAGGCCCGATAGACCGGCGTAGTCAACAGGGTGATCACGATCGCCGCTGCGATCGCCAAGGCGACCGCGCCGAGGATCAGCCAGCGCCAGTGCTGGATGATTCGAAGGAAGGTCGGAAGGTCGAGGATGTTGGCCGCCGAATAGCTTCGTTGCCCCGGCTGAACCGGCTGGGCGGTGCCGATGCCCTGGGGCGCGAGCGGCCACGGCCCCTGACTGGGGACGACGACGTCCTTGTTCATGAGCGGGCCTGTCGCATCACAGGGGCCCGAAAATCGCGAGCAGCGGAATGGCCTGAAAGAACTTCTTAAAACCCGCTTTCACCGAGGAGCCATCGACAATCACGATGTCGCCGGGATAGATTTGCGGGTCCTTCGCCTGGCCATGGCGGATCGCGGCGAGATCGAAGGCAGCCGCCTGCCGCTGACCGCTGATGGTCCGGAAAATCGCAACCCGGCGCGCATTGGCGTCCTCCGTCGTCCCGCCGGCCAGAGCGACTGCCTGCATCAGGCTGGTCGGCCCGGCGATCGGAAACGTCCCGGCCTGCTTTACGGCCCCGTCGACGGTGACGGATCGGCGCGTCGACGCCTTGATTCCGACACTAACGTCGGGATTCTCGAAATATTTCTGGCCGAGGACCTGGGTCAGCTTCTCGTCGAGCTGCGCGGTGGTGAGATTGGCCGCCTGGATCTCGCCGACCAGCGGCAGCGAAATATTGCCGGTCAGATCGACCTGATAATCCCCGGACAGGTCCTGCGAGCGGAACACCTTGACCGCAAGCGTGTCCATCGGCGCGATTCGATAATCGGACTGGAGCGGCGCCACGCTCGGAGCGTCGGGCGCGCCGAGCGGAACGTTGTAGGCAATCGGCCCGCCCGCCGAATCCGCGCAGGCGGCGACGAGCATGGCCGCAGCCAGCGCGGCAAGTTTCAGCAGCCTTCGCTGGGCCTTGGCAAAATTCCCCCGCACCGGTTCACCTCGCTACGCGCGATCTCCGTCTTCGGTAAACAACGGTGCCGGTTGAGTAAATCTCCAAATCGGACAGAATCAGACTGCCGCCCGCGCCGGCTCGTCAACCTTGGCCTCGGTGCTGAGGAACCAGCGCTCGGCCCCTTCGACGGCCAGCGCCGTGAGAACCCCGGTTCGGTACGCCCCAGTGTCGATCCCGATCCGGTTCGTTCGTTCGTCCACCGACGAGCTGATCGTATGGCCGTGGACGACCACGAACCCATGATCCGCCTCGTCGGCCAGGAACGGTTCGCGGATCCAGCGCAGGTCCGACTGGCTCTGCCGGTCGAGCGGAACCCCGGGTCGAATCCCGGCGTGGACGAACAGATAGTCGCCGAACCGGCAGGTATCGGCGAAGCCCTTGAGGAATTCGACGTGGCTTCCCGGTACGGCCGCCCGAATGGTCGACAAGGCAAGCTCAGGCGAAGCAGCGGCAATCGGCCGCGGATCGGTTCCGTAGCTTTCCAGACATTGCGCGCCGCCGAACCGCAGCCAGCCAGCGACGTGCTCGGTTTCGCCGTTGAGGATCCGCAGCATCACCTCTTCGTGATTGCCGAGCAGGAAGATCGGCCGGACGCCGGCGTGGCGGTATTTGCGAAGCCGCTCGATGACCTGCGCGGATTGGGGCCCGCGATCGATCAGGTCGCCGAGGAAGACGAGCAGGTTCTTGGCCGCGGGCCGCCGGGCGATGTCGCGATGGATCTCCTCGAGGAGCTCCTCGAGCAGATCCAGGCGGCCGTGAACGTCACCTACGACGTAGGCCCGCTGCCCCTTCGGCCCGCGCGGGCCTTTGCGTGCCGAATTTGAAAAACCGAACATCAGGACATCAACTCCGCGAACCGCCAACTTCTCCAATCGCGTTGAGATAGGCGGCGATTACCGCCGATTCGCTGAACCGTTGCTCAACCTTGCGCCGCGATTCGCCACCCATCGCCGACCGCTCGATCGCCGGCAGGTCGGCGAGCTTTAACAATGCGGCGGCAAGCGACTCCGGTTCGTTCACCTGGCACAAAAATCCGTTCACGCCGTCTTCGACCACTTCCCGGCAGCCGGGAACGTCGGTCGCGATCAGCGGTCGCGCCATCGCCGCAGCTTCGAGCAGCGATCGCGGCAGCCCCTCGCGATAGGACGGGAGCACCACCGCCGTCGCCCGTTGGATGAACGGGCGCACGTCCTCGGTTTCGCCGAGATACTCGACCAGTCCCTCGCCGAGCCACTGGTCGAGTTCAGCCCGACTGATGGCGGTCCGATTTCCTTCGTCGAGGGACCCGAGCAGTTGGATGCGGAGGTCGTCGCGGCTTTTCCGGATGATCCGGGCGGCCGCAATCAATTCGCGGACACCCTTATCGCCAAGCAAACGGCCGATGAAGAGGAACGTCGGCGGTCCGCCCGACAGCGGCGCCGACGTGAAGCGGTCGAGATCGACTCCCGAGCCGGGCAGCAGCCGGGCTTGCTCGGATCGAACGAGCCGGCGCTCGAGGAACAGCGCGCGGTCGTCCGGATTCTGGAAGAAGACAACTGGGGCACGGCGGACGGCAACTCGGTAGAGACGGCTGACCAGCCCCAGGAGCATCCCGCGCCTGATAAACACCGTACCGAGCCCGGCGATGTTGGCGATTGCGGGCACCCCTTCGCGGGCGGCGGCCAGGCAGCCGTAGATGTTCGGCTTGATCGTGAAACCTAGATAAGCGATCGGACGAAAGCGCCTGAAAATACGGCTATACTCACGCAGCAGCCGAAAATCAGCGAAGGGGTTGAGCCCGGCCCGCTCGATCGCGACCACGACCCGTTCGACCCCGAGCTCGCGCATCCGCGGCTCGGCCAAGGGGTCGATCGGCGCAACCACCACCGGCTCGTAGCCATGCTCACGCAGCGCGCGAATCAGTCCGCTGCGGAAGTTGACAATGTTCCACGAGCTGTTGGCGCCCAGAATGACGCGGCGCGGAGCGGTTACCACGGGGTCAGGCGCTGAGCAGCTGGAAGCGCGGGATATCGACGTCGAACGCGCTGCCGTCCTCGTCGACCATCCGGTAGGTTCCGCTCATCGTTCCTTCGGGCGTGTCGAGCGGGCAGCCCGAGACATAGTCGAAGCTCGCTCCCGGCGCGATCAGCGGCATCTCCCCGACCACGCCCTCCCCGATCACCTCGTGGACCGTGCCGCGCCCGTCGACGATCGTCCAGCTGCGCGACAGCAGCTGGACGGCGACCTCGGAGCCATTCTCGATCCGCACGTGGTAGGACCAGAACCAGCGACTGGTCGACGGGTCCGACTGCTCGGCGAGGAAGCTGACGGCGACACGGACCGCGATTCCGCGGGTCACCGCGACATTCGGGAACAGCATTGCGAGCGCGTCGATGGTCACGCCTTCACCTAGGCGAGTCCGGCGGCGCGGCGCAACCGCTCAGCGAGGCGGTCGCGCGCCTCGAGAATCGGTCGCGAGCGATCGGTCAGGAGGCTGCGTTCGAGGAAATGGCCGGTGAGCGCCAGGCCATCGAGGATGTCCTCCCAGGACGCGGTGCCCCCGGCGCGGATGAATGCCGGCAGCGGCAGCAGCTTGCCGGCATAGGGCTCGGCCTCGGCGGCGCTGACCGCCCGCCCGGTCTTCGGGCTGACCGCGACCAAATCGTCGTTCGACCCAGTCACGGCGCAGCTCTCGAGGTCCAGGCCGAAGCCGAGCTCGGCGAGCAGCAGGATTTCGTAGCGCACCAAAGCCGCGCCCCAGCCGCCGGCCGAGGGCGCCGCCTCGATCGCGTCGAGCAGCCCGTCGAACGCCTCGTACAGCCGCGGATAGGGCTGGCCTTCCGGCAGCGCCGTCGCGGTCAGCGCCGCGGCCCATTCGATCGCCGCTGCCGGGAGCGGCTCGGCGAGCAGCGGCCCGCGGCTGTGGACCAGCTCGATCGAGGCCTGGGGCAGTTGGGTGTCGATGCGTGCGGACAGCTGCGCCTCGACGACGTTGCCGGCGATCAGCACCGGCCGCATCCGCCGACCGCGCGCGCCGCGGACATAGGCGGCCTGGAGTCCGTGCTCTGGAGTGATCAGCCGAACCACCGCGCCATGCTCGCCGTGGCTGCGGAGCGCGCAGACGATGGCCTTGGTTTCGAAGCGCATCACCCAGCCGGGTGGAAATAATCGTAGAGCTGGCGCGCCATGGTCCGGCTGATCCCTGGCGCTTTCTCGAGGTCCTCGAGCGCGGCGCCTTTGACTGCCCGGGCTGTGCCGAAATGCATCAGCAGCGAGCGCTTCCGAGTCGGCCCGATTCCGGGGACGTCGTCGAGTGTCGAGGTGGTCAGGCTCTTGGCCCGCTTGGCGCGGTGCGTCCCGATAGCGAAGCGGTGGGCCTCGTCGCGCAACCGCTGGAGATAGAACAGCAAAGCGGAATTGGGCGGAAGCGTGATCTCCCGGCCGCCGGGCAAGTGGAACACCTCGCGGCCTTCCCGGCCATGATGCGGGCCCTTGGCGACCCCGACCACCGGCACGTCATGGACTCCGGCGTCCTCCAGCACCTCGCGCACCGCCGACAATTGGCCCTTGCCGCCGTCGATCAGCAGCAGGTCGGGCCATTCGCCCGACTGGCGGTCGGGATCCTCTTTTTCGAGCCGGGCGAAGCGCCGCTCGAGCACCTCGCGCATCATCGCGAAATCGTCGCCGGGCTGGGTCCCCGGGCGCTTGATGTTGAACTTCCGATAGCTGTTCTTGCGGAAGCCCTCGGGCCCCGCGACAATCATCGCGCCGGTGGCGTTGGTCCCCATGATATGGCTGTTGTCATAGACTTCGATCCGCTTGGGTACGTCGGGCAATTCGAACGTATCGGCCAGCTCGCGCAGGATCTTGCCTTGCGTGGTTGTCTCGGCGAGGCGGCGATCGAGCGCTTCCTCGGCGTTGCGCCGCGCCTGGTCGATCAACTTGCGCCGGTCGCCGCGCTTGGGGACGTCGAAGCCGACGCGTCGTCCGGCACGTTCCGACAGCGCTTCTTCGAGCAGTTCGACGTCGGGCAAGTCGCGGTCGACCAGAATTCGGCGCGGCGGCGGCATGTCCTCGTAGAACTGGACGAGGAAACTCGACAGAACCTCGGCTTCGGGGACGTCGTTGGTGTGCGCCGGGAAGAAGGCGCGATGGCCCCAATTCTGCCCGCCGCGGATGAAGAAGGCCTGGATCGACATCGCCCCGCCCTTGCACGCCAAAGCGAATACGTCGGCGTCGCCCAGGCCCTCGGCGTGGACCGTCTGGCTGCCCTGGATGTAGGTCAGCGCCCGCAGACGGTCGCGATAGATGGCCGCGAGCTCGAAGTCCTGCCGCTCGGCCGCCTCGGCCATCAGCCGCGACAGCCGGCCCTGGACGTTGGTCGACTTGCCCGCGAGGAACGCCTTGGCGTCGGCGACCAGTTCGCCATAGTCCTGCGCGCCGATCCGGCCGACGCACGGCGCCGAGCAGCGCTTGATCTGGAACAGCAGGCAGGGCCGCGCCCGGTTCTCGAAATAGCTGTCGGAACAGCTTCTCAGCAGGAACAGCTTCTGCAACGCGTTGAGCGTGCGAGTGACCGATCCGGCGCTCGCGAACGGGCCGTAATATTGGCCCTTGATCCGCCGCGCTCCGCGGTGCTTCTGGATCCGCGGGAACGCGTGGTCCTCGCGCAGCAGGATGAACGGGAAGCTTTTGTCGTCGCGCAGCAGCACGTTGTAGGCTGGGCGGAAGCGCTTGATCAGCTGCGCCTCGAGCAGCAGCGCCTCGGCCTCGGTGCGGGTGGTGACGATGGTCATCGAGCGCGTCTGAGCAACCATCCGCTGCAGCCGCTTGGGCAGCTTGGCGACCTGCGTGTAATTGGTCACGCGGTTCTTCAGGGCCCGCGCCTTGCCGACGTAGAGCACGTCGCCGCGGGCGTCGTGCATCCGGTAGACGCCCGGCCGCCGGGGCAGGGTCCGCCACACCTCGCGGATCGCGGCGATGCCGCTCTCGAGGTCGGGCTGACCGTCGCCGCGCACAGCATAGGTCGCCTGATCCTCGTTGAAGCGCTCGGCGGCGCGCGGATGGTCGGGACGGTCGGCCTTGCTCACGGCAGGAGAGATAGGCGATCCTCCCCTGGAAGGGGAGGTGGCAGCGCGAAGCGCTGACGGAGGCGGGTCGGAGCCCTGCACCGCGCCCTCTCCACCGTCCTGCGGATGGTCCCCCTCCCCGCTCCGGGGAGGATCTAAGCCGCGGCCCGCGCCTGTTCCTCTTCGGCCAGCATCCATTCGACCGCGGCGCGCGAATGGATCGCGGTCGTGTCGTAGACCGGGATGACGTTCGCCTTCACGTCGACCGCGAGCACCAGCTCGGTGCAGCCGAGCACCACCGCCTGGACCTTTTGCTTGGCGAGATCGGTGATCAGGGTCTTGAGCTTGCGCTGGCTGTCGCGGACGACCCGGCCGACCGCCAGCTCCTCGAAGATGATCCGGTCGACTTCGCCCATCGAGGCGCTCGCGACCGGGACCAGCGTGATTCCACGCCGCTCGATGCGGTCGCGGACGAAGCTCTCGGTCATGGTGAAGCGCGAGCCGAGCAGCGCGACCCGGGTCCGCCCGTCGGCGGCGAGCCGGTCGGCCGCGGCGTCGGCAATGTGCAGGACCGGAACGGTCACGTTCGCGGCCACGGCGTCGAAGGACTTGTGCGCGGTATTGCAGGCGATCAGCAGGCCATCCGCGCCGCTCGCTTCGAGCCGCTTGGCCGAATCGATCATGATCCTGGCAATGCCGTCCCAGTCGCCCGCCGTTTCCATCGCCGCGATCCGGGCGAACTCGAGGCTCTCGATCGCCAGCGGCGCGCTGTGGAGCCCGCCGAGTCGCTGGGCGATGCCGCGGTTGATATGGTCGTAATAGAGCGCGGTCGACGCCCAGCTCATGCCGCCGATGATCCCCAGCTTGCGCACGTTCGAACCCCTTCCCCCGGACCAGCGGATGGAATCGCGCCGGTTAACCGCCGTTTTCAATCGAAGTCAGCCACGCTGACAAGCGGTAAACTCTTGGTTTAACGCGGATTTAATGCGTTTGCGCCGAACCGTTCATCCCAGCGCCTTGACGATTTCCTCGACCATCTTCTTGGCGTCCGCGAGCAGCATCATGGTGTTGTCGCGGTAGAACAGTTCGTTGTCGACTCCGGCGTAGCCGACGCCCCCCATCGAGCGCTTCACGAACAGCACGGTGCGCGCTTTTTCGACGTCGAGCACCGGCATGCCGTAGATCGGCGAGCTCTTGTCGGTCTTGGCGGCTGGGTTGGTGACGTCGTTGGCGCCGATCACGAAGGCAACGTCGGTCTGCGCGAACTCGCTGTTGATGTCCTCGAGCTCGAATACTTCGTCGTAGGGGACGTTGGCTTCGGCGAGCAGCACGTTCATGTGCCCCGGCATCCGGCCGGCGACCGGGTGAATCGCATATTTGACCCGCACGCCCTTGGCCTTGAGCTGGTCGGCCATCTCGCGCAGTGCGTGCTGAGCCTGGCTCACCGCCATTCCATAGCCGGGGACGATGATAACCTGGTCGGCCTGGGCCATTAGGAACGCCGCGTCTTCGGCCGAGCCGCGCTTGTAGGGCCGGTCGATCGCCGCCGCGTCTCCGGACGCCGTGGCCCCGCCGAACCCGCCGGCGATGACCGAGATGAAGCTTCGATTCATCGCCCGGCACATGATGTAGCTGAGGATCGCGCCCGAGCTTCCGACCAAAGCCCCGGTGATGATCATCGCGCTGTTGTGGAGCGTGAAGCCCATCGCCGCCGCGGCCCAGCCCGAATAACTGTTGAGCATCGAGATCACGACCGGCATGTCGGCCCCGCCGATCGGGATGATCAAAAGGAAGCCGATCAGGAAACTGAGGCCGGCGACGGTGAAGAACACCCACGGGCTCTGGTCGAGCGTGAAATAGCCGATCAGCCCGAGGATAGCGGCGAGCGTGCCGAGGTTGATCACGTGCCGCAGCGGCAAGAGGATCGGCTTGCCGGACATGTTGCCGTTGAGCTTGAGGAAGGCGATCACGGAACCGGAGAAGGTGATGGCCCCGATAGCGACTCCGAGGCCCATCTCGAGGCGGCTCACCGGCAGGATGCTGATGATCGACGGCGCGGCGATTGGGGTGATACGGGTAGCGATCCCGAATGCCTCGGGGTTCAAATAGGCCGCCGCGCCGACCAGCACCGCGGCCATGCCGACCAGGCTGTGGAACGCCGCGACCAGCTGCGGCATCGCGGTCATCTGGATCTTGCGCGCGGTGATCAAACCGATTGCCCCGCCGATCAGAATCGCGGCGGCAATTTCTGTCAGCGTCAACCTGTCTACACGCAGGATGAGAAAGCCGATGTTCGAGACATCGACGTCACCGATTTTTCGAACCCGTTCCGCAGGCACATGGGTGATCAAGGTCGTCACGACGGCGATCGCCATGCCGATCATCCCGGCGCGGTTGCCGCGGCGGCTGCTTTCGGGGCTCGACAGGCCCCGTAGCGCGACGATGAAGCAAACGCCGGAGATCAGATAAGCGAGAAGCACCCAGGCGGGCGTCGCCGCCGCCTCATGCATCCTTGCGCTCCCGCTTCTTGTACATCGCGAGCATTCGGGCGGTGACCGCGAAGCCGCCGAAGATATTCACACTCGCCAGCGCAACCGCGAGCAGGCCGAGCCATTTCGAGGAGGCGCTTCCCGCCGCCGCCGCGGCGATCAGCGCGCCGACCACGATCACCGAGGAAATGGCGTTGGTGACGCTCATCAGCGGCGTGTGCAGCGCCGGGGTGACCGACCACACGACATAATAGCCAACGAAGCAGGCGAGCACGAAAATCGACAGGATCGAGATGAAGTCCATGACGCCTCCACTGGAGGCGGCTTTGTGGCGGGTCGGACAAAAGCTGTCGAGTGCCCAAGTCCGCCGCCGCGCCTGTTAATCGGAACGCGGTTAG
>JBJMUB010000040.1:0-12244 GCA_045811385.1 Sphingomicrobium sp.
GCTTTTGCGGGTTCTGCTCCATCGCAGGCACCTTCGACTTGGCCTTCTGCGGTTCGCGACCCTTGCGGATCAGCTGGTTAATCGTCGGCATGAAGCCCTTCACCTTTCGTTGCGGGAAGACCCCGCGGTTACTTTGCTCAATGCAAAGAGCGCGAAGCCCGAACGGCCATCCGGCCGCCAGCCACGCGCTTGATCGAGCAATGTTCAGCTCTTGTCCCGAGCGAAGAGAATCCCTGTCGCTCGGACGGGCGGGCACATAGCGGCGCCGGGGTGAAGGGTCAACCGGCGACCAACGCGCGGCGCAGACCGACAGACGGACTTTGCCGAACGCCCGGCGCAGCCGGTCGAACGCGGCGGGAATTCCGGCTTCGGCCCGGGCAATCTGGCCTTCTCAACCAAGGGGAATTGCCATGCAGTACAAAGTTCTAGCGTCCGCATTCGCGCTCACCGTCATCGCCGCTCCGGCCAGCGCCCGGGACAATCCCCAGAGCAACACCGTCGCTTCCAAGCCGCAGGAAAAGACCTACTGCGTGCAGTTCGACGATACCGGAAGCCACGTCGCCCGGGTCGAATGCCGGACCAAGAAGCAATGGGCCCAGCGCGGCGTCGACGTCGACAATCCTGGCGAGAAGTAGGCCGCGAGCCCGGAACCGCACTGCGCCCGTCTCGTTGACCGGTCATCGTCGATCGCGTGGCCGGGCTGATGCGAGCGTTCCTTACTGCCGTTTTCTTAATCGCGCTCGCGGGCTGCGGAGCCGGCGACCGCGCGACCAACGACCCGCAGGAAGGATCGCCGATGGACAATGCCACCCTCGCCAAGCTCAGCCTCACCAGCGACGCGTTCAAGGACGGCCAGCCGATCCCGGCCGAATTTACGTGCGACGGAGCGGACCGGTCGCCGGCGCTGAGCTGGGGCGAACCGCCGCAGGGAACCCGCAGCTTCGCCCTGGTGGTCGACGACCCCGATGCGCCGAGCGGCACCTTCCGCCACTGGGCCGTGTTCGATATTCCCGGGACCGCGCGCTCGCTCGGTTCGGGGGAGAAAGCCGGCACCGAGGCGACCAACGACTTCGGGAAGCCGGGCTACGGCGGTCCCTGCCCGCCCAAGGGCCACGGACCGCATCATTACCGCTTCAAGCTGTTCGCGCTCGACGTCCCGCGGCTCGACACGCTGGCGAACCCACGCGTCGCCGACGTCGAGAGCGCGGCGCGGAAGCACGCGATCGCCGAGGGCGAGTTGGTTGGGACGTACGAGCGGCACTAGGGCGAAACCCGGCCTCGCATCCCGCGGCCACTCACGGTAAAGCCGATCGGGGCCTGCCAGCGTTCAAGGAGAAACGACATGGCGCACAAAGAAATGATCCTCGCATTGGGCGTGCTGATGGCGGCTTCGCCGGTCTCGGCGACCCGGCACGAACCGGTCCCGCCGACCGCGCCCGCCGGGACGCCCGAAACCCGCTACTGCATGTGGGTCGAGGCCCACACGGGCAGTCGGATCGAGACCATCGAGTGCTGGACCCGCGAAGAATGGGCGCTCGGCGACGTCGATGTCGACAAAGAGTGGCCCAAGGAGGGCGTTCGAGTCATCGAGGGGTAATGCGGAACGCCGCCAGCCGCTCGTAATAAGGGCGGCAGCGGTCGGCGACCCGCTGCGCGTCTTCGGGTAGCTCGACGAGATCCGTTTCCGGCGGGCCAAAGCCGGTACTCGCCTCGACCGCACCGTACCAGTGCGGCGCCCAGGGACCGTCGGTCTCGCGGCGACCCGGCAGCCAGCTGAGCATCGCCATGTCCCACGGGATTCCAAGCGCCGCGCACAGCTTCGTTAAAACGCTCTGCGGATCGGCCAGGATATCGTGGGCGTCGACGACTGGCGGCGCGTAGCCGAGCCGGTCGGACTCGCGCTCGAAGAACTCGGCCTGCTGCTCGAGCCCGAAATCCTCGAAACGCGCGGCTTCGCGCTTGCGCAGGTAGGAAGCGATCATCCGCTCCGGCTCGCGAATCAGGAAGGCGTGGGTGAAGCCGGCGAAATCGGCGTGACCGACCGGGCCGGTCATATGGTGCCACATATGCTTCTGGTACCACACCGGAGAACCGTCCGGCGGCGGATCGCGCAGCGAGCGCATGACGCTGTGCCAGTCACAGTCCATCGCCGCGATCACCTCGTCGCGCAGGGGATGGTCGGCGCCGCTGTGCTTGAGGAAACAGCCGTAGAACGGCTCGTCGGATACGAACGTATCCGGGCGGCTGGAGAAGCTGCGCATCATCGCCGTGGACAAGTTTCGCGGTCCCGACCACATGGCGATACGCCGGGTCATTCGTCTGTACTCCGTTCGTGCTGAGCTTGTCGAAGCACTGTTCTTTCCTTGCTCGGCATGAAGGAGGCCAGCCCTTCGACAAGCTCAGGGCGAACGGAAATTTGTGGTCACGGCGGTGACTGCTGTCCGACCTCGCGTTCGACGCGCTCGGCATAGAGCTGTTGCAGCCGTTCGACCATTGGGCCCCGGCAGGTCAGCTCGCGGCCGTCGACCTCGCGGACGGGTACGATCCCGGCGAAGGTGCCGGTCACGAATGCCTCGTCGGCGCCATAGACGTCGGTCAGTGAGAAATCCTTCTCGGCCGCCGGGATGCCCGCTTCGCGAGCGATCTCCAGAGTCAGGCCTCGAGTGATCCCGCCGAGGCAATATTTGCCGCTCGAGGTCCACAGTTCGCTTTTGCGAACGATGAAGAAGTGGGTCGAGTTGCAGGTCGCGACGAAGCCGTGGGGGTCGAGCATCAGCGCCTCGTCGGCGCCCGCCTGGGTCGCCTGGACCGAGGCGAGGATGCAGTTGAGCTTGGAGTGCGAATTGATCTTCTGGTCCTGAACGGCCGGATCGCCGCGGCGGACGTGGACGGTGAACAGCTTGAGGCCGCGCTCGTGAATCCCTTCGGGCGGCTGCTTATATTCGGGGATGATGACGACGGTCGGCCCGCCGACCACCACGCGCGGATCCTGGTAGGGCGTCGAGCGAATGCCGCGGGTGACCATCAGTCGGACGTGGATGCCCTCGTCCATGCCGTTCGCTTCGAGCGTCTCGTGGAGCCGAGCGGCGAGCTCCTCGCGAGTCAGGCCGAGGTCCATCGCGATCGCCTTGGCGCCTTCCAACAGCCGGTCGAGGTGGCGGTCGAGGAAGGCGAGCTTGCCCTGATGGACTCGAAGGCCCTCCCACACGCCGTCGCCGAGCATGAAGCCGCTGTCGAACACCGACACGACCGCCTCGGCGCGCGGTTTCAGCGCGCCGTTGACGTTGATCAGGATCGACGCGTTGCGCGGGTCCGAGACGTCGTGCATCTGCGCCATGCACGAACCGTGGAACGGCGCCTGCGCCTTGGCAAGTGGCGGCGAATGGCGTTCGGCCGCTAGCCGGCCTTGCGGCCGAATGCCGCGCGCTGCTGCTGGCGAACGAACGGCTCGGGCTCGAACAGCGGCGCGATCGGCGGGTGATCGACCTCCGGAGTGACGTCCACCGGCTCCGGCACGAGTCGAGCGACTTCAGGCTCGGGCGCCGCCCGGGCGGCTTTCGCGGTCCGGCGCTTTTTCGCCGGAGCCTTCGCCGGAGCGCTCTCGACGGGTTTCGGCGTGTCGATGACGCTGGCCGGACCACGCTCGGCCGGCTTCGGCTCGTCGATGACGCTGGCCGGCAGCGGCCAGCTTCGAATCACGGAGTCGTCCGCCTCGACCGGTTCCGGCGGAGCCTTGCTCGGCGCCGCTGCGACGGGCGCCGGCTTGCCGCGGATCATGTCGAACGCATGGACGATGCCGTACAGAGCGGCGATGGCGGCGCCCGGAAGGAACGCCGGAGCGTAGGTTTGCAGCCACGCGCCGACCAGCGACGCGGACATGCCGAGGGCGCAAAGGACCTCGAAGAAGATCCGAGCGCGCGATTGGTGAACGCTGTGCATAAGCCTGCTCCCTGCGCCGAGGCTACGCGGGAGGCCCTGCCCAAAGGTAAATGAAGACGGTTACTGCCGTGCCGGGCGTTTTCTCTCGTCGGCGGCGCCCTGCATCGGCCGAACGAACAGCCGGCGGACGTGCGGCCAGCGCGAGCGTGCGTCGCACTCGATTCCATCGACGATCCGCTCGACCTCGCCGGCCAGCATGTCGTCGCGAAAGTCGACGTTGATCATGACCGTGACCTGGTCGGGCGCGGAGTGGACCGTCAGCACGTGCCCGACTCCGACGACTCCGGGCTGCCCGACGGCGAGCTCGCGCAGCCCGTCGACCAGCTCGGGATCGGCCGCTTCGCCGATCAGCAGGCCTTTGGACTCGCGCGCCAGAAGCAAAGCGGTGAAACCGAGAATGACGCCGATGACCACCGACGCGGCGCCGTCGAAAAACGGATCGCCGGTCACCTGCGACAGGACCACGCCGACGGCCGCGGCGACGATCCCGGCCATCGCCGCGCCGTTTTCGAGCAGGACGATGAACGTCGGCGGATCCTTCGAGCGGCGGATCGCTTCGAGCCAGCCGAGCTCGCCCTTGGCCGCCCTGAACTCGTTGAACGCTTCGAGCGTGGACCAGCCTTCGAGCAGGAAGGCGACCGCGAGGACCGCATAAGCGATCAGCGGCGAGACCGCGTCTTCCGGCTCCAGAATATGGATGATGCCTTCGTAAATCGACACTCCGGCGCCGAGCGCGAAGACCAGGACCGCGACGACGAAGCTCCAGAAATACAGCTCGCGGCCGTAGCCGAACGGGTGATATTTATCGGGCGGCTTGCGCGACTGGCGCCGGCCCCACATCAGCAGCAGCTGGTTGGTCGAATCGACCACGCTGTGGACGCCTTCGGTGAGCATCGCCGAGGAACCGGTGAGAGCCGCGGCGATGAATTTCGAGACAGCGATGCCGAGATTGGCGGCAAGCGCGATCCACAAGGTTCGGTTGCTCTGGGCAGCGGCGCTCAACGGCCGATGGTCCGGTTCGAAACGTCAGTCATCCGCTCGCTGAACCGGCGAGCGCGGAATTCGTGCCGAGGTCAGGCGCGCTTGCGGCCGAACGTCGGCCGCACCGGGGTCTTGGCCGTCGCTTCCGCTTCGGCGGAATCCGCCGCGGGCCGGTTCTGCAGATAGCGGGCGATCGCCGCATCGGCGTCGAACTTGCTTTCGCTGGGCTCGCCGTCGTCGCGCCAGCCGGTCGATCCTTCGGGCAGCGGCGCCGGCCGCGCCGACGCGAGGCCGCGAACGAAGGTGATCATTCCGGCAAGCAGCGTCACGCTGCCGAGCACGATCAGGCCGATGACGGTCGGCAGCGCGCCAAACGCGCTGTAACCCGTCAGATAATAAGCCATTCCCAGCCACAGACAGCCGAGCGCCATCAGGAACAGGCCCCCGAACCATGTGCCGACGATCTTGAACAGCTGCATGCCGGGCTCCTCCGGCGCTACGGTCGCGCAGAGGCGCTAAAATCCGCTTAACGCCAGCGTCAGATGTGCAGCACCCGGCCGTCGGCGGCCAGCACGGCCTCGTGCATCATCTCGGAGAGCGTCGGGTGCGGGAAGACGGTCTGCGCGAAATCCTCGTCGATCAGCTCGGCGGTCTTGCCGACGGTATAGCCCTGGATCAGCTCGGTGACCTCGGCGCCGATCATATGCGCTCCGAGCAGCTCGCCGGTTTTCGCGTCGAACACGGTCTTGACGAAGCCGTCCACCTCGCCGAGCGCGATCGCCTTGCCGTTGCCGATCGCCGGGAACTTGCCGACCTTGACCTGATAGCCCTGCTCCTTCGCGGCGGCCTCGGTCAGGCCGACGCTCGCGACCTGCGGCCGGCAATAAGTGCAGCCGGGAATGTTCTTCGGGTCAGCGGCGTGCGGATGGACGTCCTTGTTGCCGAGCTCCCGGGCGATCGCTTCAGCGGTCGTCACCGCCTCGTGCATCGCCTTGTGCGCCAGCCACGGCGGAGCGGTGACGTCGCCGAGCGCCCACAGCCCGGCGACGCTGGTGCGGCCGTAGGGATCGGTGTCGATATGGCCCTTGGTGGTTTTTACGCCGAGCGCCTCGAGGCCGATATTCTCGGTGTTCGGGACGATTCCGACCGCGACGATCGCGTGGCTGAAGCGCTGTTCGGACGACTTGCCGTCCTTGGTTTTGATCGTCGCCGCGACGCCCTTGCCGTCGGCCTTGAGGGTCTCGACTCCGGCCGACGAGTGAATCGTGAGGCCCTGCTTGGTCAGGCTCTTGGCGAGATGTGCGCTGACGTCGGCGTCCTCGACCGGGACGACTCGGTCGAGCATTTCGACCACGGTCACCTTGGCGCCGAGGTCGGCGTAGAAGCTGGCGAACTCGATTCCGATCGCGCCCGAGCCGATGACCAGCAGCTCGGTCGGCATCTCGGGCGGAGTCAGCGCATGGCGATAGGTCCAGATGCGCTTGCCGTCGGAGGCGGCGAACGGCAGCTCGCGCGCCCGCGCGCCGGTGGCGACGATGATGTGTTTTGCGGTGAGCTCAGTCGCCTTGCCGTCGGCGCCGGCGACGCTGAGCTTGTTCTTCGCGGTGAGCTTGCCCTCACCCATCACGACCACGATCTTGTTCTTCTTCATCAGGTGGGCGACGCCCTGGCTCAACTGCTTGGCGACGGCGCGGCTGCGCGCCACCACCTTGGTCAGGTCGAACGACGGCTTGTCGTTGCTGAGTCCGTAGGCCTCGGCATGCTGGAGGTAATGGAAGATCTCGGCCGAACGCAGCAGCGCCTTGGTCGGGATGCAGCCCCAGTTGAGGCAGATTCCGCCGAGATTCTCGCGCTCGACAATCGCGGTCTTCAGCCCGAGCTGAGCGGAACGGATCGCCGCGACATAGCCGCCCGGCCCCGAGCCGAGGACGATCAGGTCGTAAGTGTCAGCCATTGGTTATTCCCATCAGACTGGCCAGCCACGCGGTCACCCGCCACAGCCAACCGAAAATCGCGCCGAGGACCATCCACAGGACCAGCGGACCCCAGGCGTTCACGCCGTCGCTGACAAGCCGGCCGAGCATGTGCGCTTTGCCGCTAGCCACCACCATCACGATCATCAGGATCGGCGCGATCAACGCGCCGGCGGCCGGCACTGCCAGGTTCTTGTAGGCTTGCAGACCGCGTGCCTCCAATAACGCTTCAACGGGCACGAAGAGCAGGAGCGCCCCAAGCACACCGGGAACTGCAGCGAATAGCGGAAAGAGCAGCCACATTCCTCCAAACTCGCTCTTGCTGGCGAATGCCAGGAGGGCGAACGGAGCAGCGAACATTGCGGCGCTGATCAACAATCGAACCAGCAGCAAGGTCATTCAGCGCTAATCTCCCTGGGCCTTCCGCTATCGTCGAGCGCGACGAAGGTGAATTCGCCCTCGGCCACGACTGTTTCGACGTTGCCGTCGCGCTGGCGGGCGATGGCTTCGGCGTGCAAGCGCAGCGAGGTGCGGCCCTGCTTCAGCAGGTCGACAAAGACGCTGAGCTCGTCGCCGACGGCCATCGCCCCGGGGAATTTAATCCCGTCGGCGGCGACCAGGATCGCCTTGCCGTGGGTCCGGCGCGACGCGAAGGAACCGCAGGCGAGGCCCATCTGGCCCATCAGCCAGCCGCCGAACACCCCGCCGTACGGGTTGGTGTCGGCCGGCATCGCGGTCACTCGGATCACGGGAACGCGGTCAGGCACTCAGCGCGTGTGCCAGTTAAACACGAGGCGGAGGAAGATTGCCGAGCCGAGGAACACCGGGATCGACAGCAGCAGCCCGGGCGAGTTCGCGTGCGGGTGGATCGTCCCCCACCCGGCCCAGCTGTGCATCCACATGCCTTCGCGGGCGTCCATCGCGGTCGGAAGGACGATCCCGAGGATCGCGCCGATCAGCAAAGCGGTGAGCCACTTCACGCCAGCATCCCCAGGGGCTTTTCGACCAGGCGCTTGAACGCCTGCATCAGCCGGGCGCCGTCGGCGCCGTCGATGGCGCGGTGGTCGAAGCTTCCGGTGGCGCTCATGATGGTCGCGATCTGCAGGCTGTCGTTGATGACGTAGGGGCGTTTCTCGCCCGCGCCGATGGCCATGATCATGCCCTGCGGCGGGTTGATCACCGCCTCGAACTGCTTGATCCCGTACATTCCCATGTTGGAAAGGCTCGCCGTGCCGCCCTGATATTGCTGGGGCTGGAGCTTGCCGTCGCGGGCCTGGGCCGCGAGCTCCTTCATCTCGGTCGAGATGGCGGAGACGCTTTTGGTGTCGGCATTGGCGACGATCGGGGTGATCAGGCCAGCGGGGATCGACACGGCGACCGAAATGTCGGCGCGGCTGTAC
The DNA here is from genome assembly GCA_045811385.1 of Sphingomicrobium sp. Classification (GTDB taxonomy): domain Bacteria; phylum Pseudomonadota; class Alphaproteobacteria; order Sphingomonadales; family Sphingomonadaceae; genus Sphingomicrobium. The sequence continues at coordinate 8,294 of JBJMUB010000040.1, forward strand.
TTGAACATATGATCGCCGGCGAAAGCGACGTTGCACTCGGGCACTTCGATCAGGGCCTGGGCGAGCGCCTTAATCAGCAGGTCATTGACCGAGAGCTTGATGCCCCGGCCCTCGAGACCGGCATTCAATTCCGACCTTAGCTTGAGCAGGGCGTCGAGCTGGACGTCGACGGTCAGATAGATGTGCGGCACCTGCTGCTTGGCCTCGGTCAGGCGGCGGGCGATGGTCTTGCGGATGTTGGAAAGCTTGACCTCTTCGTGCGGGATCGCCTGCTCCATCGGCCCGGGTATGACGAGGTGTCCGGCGGGCGCGGGCGCAGCCGAGGGCTGAGCGGAAGGAGCGGCAGCAGGCGGCTTGCCGGCTGCGGCATCGACGTCGGCCCGGACGATCCGCCCGCCGGGGCCTGAGCCCTGCAGGCTCGAAAGGTCGATATTCTGGGCCTGGGCAAGCTTGCGCGCGAGCGGTGAAGCCTTGACGCGATCGCCCTCGGCGCGAGCCGGGGCGGCCGCCTGGGGCGGAGCGGCGGGGGTTTCGACCGGGGCCTGTGGCGGCACTGCCTTTGTTCCTTCTCCCCCACGGGGAGAAGGCGGGGATGCGGGGGCTCCGCCGGCGGTGGGTTCGTCGGGCCTCGGAGCCCCCTCACCCTGACCCTCTCCCCGCTGGGGAGAGGCGATGTTGGAGGCATCTTCGCCTTCACCCGCCAGAATCGCGATCGGCGCTCCGACCTTCACGCCCTCGCTGCCTTCCGGGACTAGTATCTTCGCCACGGTGCCTTCGTCGACGGCCTCGAACTCCATGGTCGCCTTGTCGGTCTCAATCTCGGCGAGGATGTCGCCCGATTTGACGTCGTCGCCTTCCTTGACCAGCCATTTGGCGAGCGTGCCCTCCTCCATGGTCGGAGAAAGCGCGGGCATCTTGAGTTCGATCGGCATGGACGTCCTAGCTCGGCAAGGCTTGGCCGGCTCAAAGCGAATGCGCCGGTTGCGGTCAAGTCTGCGCCGAAACCCTAGTCGGGCGCTTGCACATAAGCGAACTTTAACGCAGCGTCGTCCGCGCATGGGGGCCGACGAACCGAAACGCACCTATCTGGTCGTGATCGACGACAGCGCGGAAGCCGCGGTGGCGCTGCGCTTCGCGGCGCGGCGCGCAGCCAAGACCAACGGCCGAATCGAGGTCCTCGGGATCGTCGAAGCGCAGGATTTCGTCCAGTTCGGCGGAGTCCAGGCGGCGATCGAGGAAGAACAGCGCCTGCGCATCCAGGGCGTGGTCAGCGCGTCGGTCGGCGAGATCCTCGACGAGAGCGGAGTCGAGGCGCAAGTCATCGTCCAGCAGGGCGAGCCGGTGCGCGCGGTGCGCGAATATATCGGCGAACGCCAAGAGGTCGCCGCGCTGGTGCTGGGCGCTGCGCCGAGCGGCAATCCGGGGCCCCTCGTGTCCAACTTCTGCGGCAACGACGCCGGGCGCCTACCGTGCCCGGTCATGCTGATTCCGGGGAGCCTTAGCGACGAGCGGCTGGAGCAACTGAGTTAGAGAACGCGCGCGAGAATCTCCGCTAGTCTCACGCAGCCCGCTTCGTCTTCGGCCGTGAAGCGCGCCGTCTTCGGGCTGTCGAGATCGAGCACGGCGATCAGCTCCCCCTCGCGCACGATCGGAACAACCAGCTCGCTGTTCGACGCGGCGTCGCACGCAATGTGGCCCTCGAAGGCGTGGACGTCGTCGATCCGCTGCACCTCAAGACTTGCGGCGGCGGTGCCGCAGACGCCCTGGCCGAACGGGATCCGGATGCACGCGGGACGCCCTTGGAACGGGCCGAGCACCAGCTCGCCGCCCACGTTGCGGTAGAAGCCGGCCCAGTTGAGGTCGGGCAGACTGTCCCAGATCAGCGCCGCGGCATTGGCCATGTTGGCAACGGGGTCAGGCTCGCCCGCGACGAGGCCCTCGAGCGCGGACGCTAGGTCGCGATAGAGCGTCGGGGTATCGGCCGCCGCAATCCTGAAATCGTAGGTCAATCGAACGTCACCTTTCCGCGGGTTTGCTTGACCGCGCTGCGCTGGCGCTTCTTCTCGACGCGCTGGGCCTTCACGGACCGCGGAACCCGCGTGGCCTTGCGCTTCGGCTGGACGATATGGGCAGCGGCGATCATTTCCGCCAGCCTGCGCCGCGCGTCGGCCCGGTTCGCCTCCTGCGTGCGGAAGCGGCGCGCGGTGATGAGCAGCTCTCCGGAGTTGGTCATTCGGCTTCCGGCGATCGCCTTCAGGCGCTCGTATACATCGGGGTGGAGACCGAGCCGGAACACCTCGACCCGCAGCTGGACCGCGGTCGCGACCTTGTTGACGTTCTGCCCGCCCGGCCCGGTCGCGGCGAGGAAGGTCTCGCTCAGCGCATCTTCGGGAATGGCGACGTCCTCAGGCCGCATCGGGCCACTCGCCGAAATAGCCGGGCAAGGGCGCGGTGACGTCGATCGCCGGCTTGCCGTTCCGCGGGACGACCAGCCGCGAGGCGTGGAGCAGCATCGGTCCGCCGGGAATGCCGTAGACCCGGTCCCCGACGATGCCGCTGCCGAACGCCTCGCGGGCGTGCGCGCGAATCTGATGGGTGCGGCCGGTGAGCGGCCGGAACTCGACGAGCGTCCGGCCGTCACGAATGGCGATCCGGCGCCAGTTCGTCACCGCCTCCTGCCCGCGGCTGTCGGCGACCATCCGCCAGCCGGCATCCGCGCTCGAAACCTTCGCCAGCGGCGCGTCGATCGCTCCCGCCGCATCGGCGACCTCGCTGCCGATCACCGCCAGATAATATTTTTCAACCCGCCGCGCCTCGAACGCCCGCTGGATGGCCGCGCGGGCCTTGGGGCTGCGCGCGAGCAGCAGGCAACCACTGGTATCCTGGTCGAGGCGGTGCATCGGTGTCGGCAATCGTTTGAAGCCGCAGCGCAGCTCGTCGAGCCGCGCTGCGACCGAATCGCCCCCGCGGCGCGGTGTGTCGACCGGCAGGCCGGCGGGCTTGTCGATCACGATCGCCTCGGCGTCGATGAAAAGGATGAGGTCGGAGAGAGACATTGCTGCACCTTATCCTCCCCTCGATTTCGAGGGGAGGGGGACCAGCGGAGCTGGTGGAGGGGTCTTGAGACTGTTGAAGAAGGCCACCGCCCTCGGCAGTCGCCCCTCCCCTGCGGATGCAGGGGAGGAAAGCGCGCCTGTGGATGCTTTTGTGACTCCTTTGCAACGGGCCAAGGAATCCAGCGCGTTAGGAATTATTAACCTTTTCCATGCAGACCCCGAATGGTTAATGAGGGCTTCAAGGCTGTTAAGGGCTCTTTACGCTCTTCAGGCCGGGAACGGGGGAACCAGCAATGCGCGTGCTGCTGATCGAAGACGAGCCGACGACCGCCAAGAGCATCGAGCTGATGCTCGGCTCCGAAGGCTTCAACGTCTACACGACCGATCTCGGGGAAGAGGGCCTCGATCTCGGCAAGCTCTACGATTACGACATCATCTGCCTCGACCTGAACCTGCCGGACATGCACGGCTATGACGTGCTGAAGAAGCTGCGCACGGCGAAGGTCTCGACTCCGGTCCTGATCCTGTCGGGCATCGGCGAGATGGATTCGAAGGTCCGCGCTCTCGGCTTCGGCGCCGACGATTATGTGACCAAACCCTTCCACCGCGACGAGCTGGTCGCCCGCATCCACGCGATCGTCCGCCGCTCCAAAGGCCATTCGCAATCGGTCATCCGCACGGGCAAGCTGGCCGTGAACCTCGACGCCAAGACGGTCGAGGTCGATGGCTCGCGCGTGCACCTGACCGGCAAGGAATATGCGATGCTGGAGCTGCTTTCGCTCCGCAAGGGCACGACTCTGACCAAGGAGATGTTCCTCAACCATCTCTATGGCGGCATGGACGAGCCGGAACTGAAGATCATCGATGTGTTTGTCTGCAAGCTGCGCAAGAAGCT